>DASUSU010000211.1:0-5549 GCA_036374915.1 Acidimicrobiia bacterium
GACGAGGACCACTCCCGTCCCCGAGGGGAGCGCCGCTCCCCGCAGCCCGGTCTCCAGGACACCGGTGATCAGCGCACCCGCCACCAGGACGGCGGTGACATCCGCGGCCTGGGCCCGGGCCAGGGCGGCGTACCAGGTGCCGACGTACCCGGCCAGGGTCAGCGCGGTGAGCGCGATCCACAACACGTGCTCGGGGGTGACCCCGGTCAGACCGGAGAATGCACCCCGCCAGATCCCGAAGAGGACGAGGACGACGGTTCCGCCCCCCATCCGGATGACCCCGAGAGCGATCGACGGAACCGAGGCGAGCAGCCGTTTGGCCACGACCGTCTCCACGGCCCAGAGCAGCGTGGCAACGAGGATCATCCACTCACCGCTCCCGAATGCGATGGCGCCCACCCCGCCGCTCAGGGCCGCCTGACCCCAGATCAGGAGCGCCAATGCGGCGAGATGGGGGAGACCGACCCGCTCCCGGAGGATGGTCACGGCGAGTATCGCCACCCAGACCACCAAGGTCTTGTGGATGAATGCTGCGTCACCCGAGGTGGCCCGGGCCAGCCCCTCGAAGAAGAGCACGAAGGGGATGCTGCCCCCGACCACGGCGACGAGCACCAGCCCGACCTTGTGCTCACCTGCCCCGCTGCCGCCGAAGCCCTTGTCGCCGTTGCGCCTGGCGGTCAGGGTCATCGCCGCCAGGAGGATCAGGGCGGCGCCGCTGTTCTTCAACGTGGTGTAGGTGGTGGGGTCGGATATCTCCGTCCATGCCCTGACCCCATAGCCGTTGACGAAGACGGAGACACCGCTGATCAGCGCCGTCGTCGCGGCGAGGAGGAGGCCGATCTGCCGGCGATCGAGTCGGGCGAGCGTCCTCCGAACCATGACGGCCCATGACCATACCTACTCCGGTGATATGCCAATGCCATGGGACCTCGTCCGCGTGCACGTGCCCGGGCGAGCATCGGTACTGTCCCCGGCATGGACGGCATAGGCCGGAAGGTGCTCGATCGAACCGACTTCGGGGCCCTCTTCGCTGCCCTGACTGGCGAGGGCTACACGATCATGGGCCCGACGGTGCGCGATCACGCCATCGTCTACGACGAGCTTGCCGGTGTCGAGGACCTCCCGATCGGCTGGACCGACGTCCAGGAGGCGGGCGAGTACCGGCTGGAGCGGAGGGAGGATCAGGCTCTCTTCGGCTATGCCGTCGGTCAGCACTCCTGGAAGAGGCTGCTCTTTCCTCCGACCACGACCCTGTTCGAGGTGAGGCGGAGCAATGGCTCGCTCGACTTCGTCCCCGGCGAGGTGGCCGACACCCGTTACGCCTTTCTCGGGGTTCGCGCCTGTGAGCTGGCCGCGATCGGCATTCAGGACCGGGTCTTCCTCGGCAACGGCACTGTGGATCGCACTTACCAGGCGGGGCGCCGCGACGTGTTCACGATCGCCCTCAATTGCATGGTCGCCGGGGGAACATGTTTCTGTGTCTCCATGGGCACAGGCCCCCGCAGCACCTCCGGCTACGACCTGGTGCTGACCGAGGTCATCGACGGGAGCCGACACGAATTCGTGCTCGAGTCGGGGAGCGAGGCTGGTGAGAGGCTCCTCGCGTTGCTGCCGGGCAGGCTCGCCGGCGACAGCGACGCAGCCGCCGTGGACCGGATCGTTGCCGAGACCGCGGCGAGCATGGGCAGGTCGATGGACATCGAGGGGATCAAAGAGCTGCTCTACGAGAACCTCGAGCATCCCCGCTGGGAGGAGGTGGCGTCCAGATGTCTCTCCTGCACCAACTGCACCCTGGTATGCCCCACCTGTTTCTGTTCGTCGACCACGGACACGGTGACCCTCGACGGCGAGTCGGCCCAACGTTCGAGACGATGGGATTCGTGTTTCACCTTGGACTTCTCCGCTCTGCACGGTGTGCCGGTCCGCAACACCATCAAGGACCGATACCGGCAGTGGATGACCCACAAACTGGCCAGCTGGTATGACCAGTTCGGGTCGTCGGGGTGCGTCGGCTGTGGTCGTTGCATCACCTGGTGCCCGGTCGGGATCGACATCACCGAAGAGGTGGCTGCGATCAGGGCCACCCATGGGGCGGTGCGATGAATCTCCAGACCCTTCGTGAGAGCAGCCCGCTGCTCGCCAAGCTCTCCAACACCGAGCTCGAGTTCTTCGAGTCGGTGTCGAGCGTGGTCGGTCTGAGCAAAGGTGAGATCCTGTTCGAGGAGGGAGGGGCGGCGGACACCTTCTACATCATCTCGGAGGGGAGGGTCGGATTGGAGATGACCTCCCCGGGCAAGATGCCGATGGTGATCCAGACCCTGGGACCGGGCGATCTGGTCGGGCTCAGCTGGTTCTTCGCCCCTCATCGCTGGAACTGGAGAGCCCGAGCCCTGAGCGACACCACAGTCGTCGCCTTCGACGCGGCCGAGGTCCGAAAGAGATGCCGCGAGAACCGTGACCTCGCTCTCGAGGTGCTGGGGGTGGTCTCGGCCGAGCTCGCCGCACGTCTCCATCGCACCCGGATCCAGCTGCTCGACCTGTACAAGGCGCCATGACCCTCCCTCCCACCGCCGTTGCCGCCCGCGATGTGGTCGAGCCGATGCTGCCCCGCCCGTTTCGGGTCACCGCCCGGCGCACCGAGACGGCGGACACGGTCACCCTGGAGTTGGAGCCCGACGATGGCCAGGGGCTGGCTTTCACCCCGGGGCAGTTCACCATGATCTACGTGTTCGGGATCGGTGAGGTGCCTCTCTCGATCTCGGGGAGCCCTCACGACTCCAGCAAGCTGGTGCACACCGTTCGCTCGGTGGGGGCGGTCACCGAGGCGATCGGCGGTCTCGAAGTGGGCGACCCGGTCGGGGTCAGAGGGCCCTACGGCGCCGGCTGGCCGGTGGGGCGGGCCGAGGGGCGGGATGTGGTCGTGGTGGCGGGGGGAATCGGGCTGGCGCCGCTCCGGCCGGTCCTCTACGCGGTACTGGCCAACCGGGAGCGTTTCGGTGCGGTGTCACTCGTCTACGGGTCGCGCTCGCCGGCCGACCTCCTCTTCGGCGACGAGCTGCACATCTGGAGAAGCAGGTTCGATCTGGAGGTCGAAGTCACGGTCGATCGATCGGACGAGCAATGGTTCGGCGACGTCGGCATGGTCACCGGCTTGCTGCCCAGGATCTCGTTCGATCCGGCCAACACCGTCTCGATGGTGTGCGGTCCCGAGATCATGATGAAGGTGGTCGCCCGCGAGTTGGAGCTGCGGGGACTGGCACCCGGCGACATCCACCTCAGTCTCGAGCGAAACATGAAGTGTGCAATCGCCTTCTGCGGCCATTGCCAGTTCGGGCCCGACTTCCTGTGCCGGGACGGTCCCGTCCTTCCCTACTCCCACGTTGCCCAACGGCTGACGGTGACCGGGCTATGAGCCCGTCCCGGCCCAAGCTGGCGGTTTGGAAGTTCGCCTCCTGTGACGGGTGCCAGCTGACGCTGCTCGATGCCGAGGACCAGCTCATCGAGATCGCCGGCGCGGTCGACATCGCCTACTTCCCCGAAGCCAGCCGTGGCATGGTCGAGGGCCCCTACGCCCTCTCGCTGGTGGAAGGCTCGATCACCACCGCACACGACGCGGCGAGGATCCAGGAAGTGAGGAGGGTCTCGGACACGGTGGTGACGATCGGCGCCTGCGCCACCGCAGGCGGGATTCAGGCTCTGCGCAACTGGGGCGACGTCGACGAGTTCCTCAGCGTCGTCTACGCCCATCCCGAGTACATCGAGACACTGGCGACCTCCACCCCGATCTCGGACCATGTCGAGGTCGACTTCGAGCTACGTGGCTGCCCCATCTCCAAGCATCAGCTGCTCGAGACGATCGACGCCTTCCTCCACCGCCGCAAGCCGAACATCCCGGGCCACAGCGTCTGTGTCGAATGCAAGCTGCGCGGCACCAACTGTGTCATGGTGGCCCAGGGGATCCCGTGCATGGGGCCGATCACCCAGGCCGGGTGCGGAGCGATATGCCCCGCGTACGACCGCGGCTGCTACGGGTGCTTCGGCCCGGCCGAGTCGCCCAATATCGCCTCGCTCGCCTCCTGGTGGGGACAGCTGGGCATCTCCGACGGCGACCTGGTGCGGGCGTTGCGCACGTTCAACGCATACGCCCCCGAGTTCCGGGAGGCGAGTGAGGCCTATGAGCGACGCTGAGCGGGAGATCGCGGTCGACTACCTGGCCCGGGTCGAGGGGGAGGGGGCGATGTACCTCAAGCTGAGAGGCGACGAGGTGCTCGACCTTCGTTTCAAGATCTTCGAACCGCCCCGCTTCTTCGAGGCCTTCCTCCGCGGACGTCGCTTCTCGGAGGCACCGGACATCACCGCACGCATCTGCGGGATCTGCCCGATCGCCTATCAGACCAGTGCCTGCAACGCCATGGAGGCCGCGGCCGGGGTGAAGCTGACCGGCGGTCTGCGAGATCTGCGCCGGCTCATCTACTGCGGGGAGTGGATCGAGAGTCACGCTCTCCACGTCTTCTTTCTCCACGCTCCCGATTTCCTGGGGTACGAGAGCGCCATCGCCATGGCCTCGGACTACCCCGAACAGGTGGCGATGGGTCTGCGCATGAAGAAGATCGGCAACGCGGTCATGTCTCTGCTCGGGGGGAGGGAGATCCATCCGATCAACGTCCGGGTGGGCGGGTTCTATAGGGTCCCGACCGAGCGAGAGCTGGAAGCCCTGGTCCCTGATCTGGAGTGGGCCCGGGACGCGGCGGTGGCGACCACCCGATGGGTGTCCGGGCTCGACTTCCCCGACTTCGAGCGGGATTACGAGTACGTCGCCCTGTCCCACCCCGACGAGTACGCCATCCACGAGGGCCGGATTGTGTCCAACCGTGGCCTGGACATCGCAGTGGAGGAGTGGGGCGAGCACTTCGAGGAGTCCCATGTCTCGTGGTCCAATGCCCTCCACGCCAGACGCAAGGACGGCGGCGCCTACCACCTGGGCCCGATGGCCCGCTACTCGCTCAACTCGCAGCTTCTCACCCCCATGGCCAGGGCGGCGGCGGCCGAGGCCGGTCTCGGGCCGACCTGCACCAACCCGTTCCGGAGCATCGTGGTCCGATCCGTCGAGATGGTGTTCGCATGTGAGGAAGCCCTGCGTCTGATCGCCTCCTATCGCCGCCCGGCGACACCCTTCGTCGACGTGGAGCCCCGGGCCGTCACCGGCCACGGCGCCTCCGAAGCCCCACGCGGGACGCTCTATCACCGCTATTCCGTCAACTCCGACGGGCTGATCACCGAGGCGCACATCGTCCCTCCCACCTCGCAGAACCAGCTGAGCATCGAGGAGGACCTCCGCGCCTATGTCCCCGGTCGATCCCATCTCTCCGACGAAGAGCTGCAATGGCAGCTCGAGCAGGCGATCCGCTGCTACGACCCGTGCATCTCCTGTGCCACCCATTTCCTCGACCTGACCGTGGAGCGGGAATGAGGCGAATAGTGATCGGGGTGGGCAACCCGTCGCGGGGAGACGATGGCGCCGGTCTCGAAGTCGCCCGGCGGGTGCGGAG
>DASUSU010000212.1:0-6600 GCA_036374915.1 Acidimicrobiia bacterium
AGGCCGTAGGGCTCGCGCAGGGGTAGCCAGAGCAGCAGGACACCAACTGACACGATGATCGACCACACCCCCACGCTCATCCCGAAGCGGCGGGCCAGACCCTGGTGGAGGACATCCCAGGGAGGGACACCGAGGTCCGACTGCAGCATCAAGCCGATCCCGACCCCAAACAGGACCAGCCCGACGATCAGGTGGGCCAGGCGACGGGGAAGACGCTCGCCACGCACCGGGATCAGGTATCTGCTCATCCTTCGACACTCGTTTCGACTCGGGGTCGCCAGGCAAGGTAGACACCCACCGGGACCGCCACCATTCCGACGAGGTCGAGCGGTCTACAGGTGCTTGTCGAGGAAGTCGAGGACACCGGCGATCGCCGACTCCTGCACTTCGTTGACTTCGTAGGAGCCGTCAGGCCCGCGCATCGGGTAGACGTAGCCGTGCAAATCGTGGTCCCAGCTCACCCATTCGACCGGTTTGCCTGCCTCGGCCAGCAACTCGTAGCTGGTTCGGAAGATCCCCTGGAGATGATCGGTCTCCCGGCCCATCACCAGGATCGGGGTGTCGATGCCTGCGATCCGCTCCTTGGCCTTGGCCATGTCGATACGGGAACGCACCTTCTCGGTCTCCGCCATCTGCATCTCCTCGATGTTGCGAAGACCGGTCTCGGGGTCGACGAATGCGGTGTCGTCCGGGCTGAGGGCCAGGAACTCGTGCGAAGCCGGCTCGGACGCCACTGCCGCAGCTATTCCCTGGTACTCCGAGGTGATCTTGAGCACCATCTCGCCGCCGTGACTCATCCCGATCAGCCCGACGCGGTCGCGGTCGATGCGCGGGTCCTCTTTGAGCTGCTCCACGATCGCGATCTCGTCTTCGTACTCGAGGGGGGATCGGTTGAACATGTCCCGTCCTTGACGGGTGTCCCTGACGAGCCGCCCCCCGGTCTCGTAGCCGAGCTCCACCTCGGTGCGGTAGCGGATCCAGGCACAGGCATAACCCCGCTCGAGCAGCCGGTCCATGACGTACCCGCGGTTGGCGACGGCGTCTCTGATCCATGCCATGCCCCCTCCTCCGTTGCCCGAGGCGAGCAGCACCAAAGGGTGCGGTCCTGGTCCCTGGGGGAGGCGCAACCCGATCGGGGCGTACAGCCCGTCCCAGGTCTCGAGATAGCTCAGCTCGACCGGGATGTCGGAGCCGGGGACATCCTCGACGATGGTCACGTGCTCTGGATCCAGTCCCATGATTCCTCTCGATCTGCACAAACGTTAGGGCAGTACGATACAACGTCACGATCGAGCCCCGGATCACTGCCAGGCAACCACGGTGAGAGCAGCACAAGTAACCGAGATCGGCGCCCCTCCCCGAGTGGTCACCCTGCCCGAGCCCGTTCCCGGCGAGGGCGAGGCTCTGATCGCCGTGACCAGCGCACCTCTGAATCCTGTGGAGCTGCGGGTCGCCGCAGGGCGAATGCCGGGGGCGTCTCCCCCCTATGTCCCCGGTCTCGAGGGAGTGGGGACGGTGATCGCCTCGCCGACCCTTCCCGCCGGGACCCGGGTGCGCTTCGAGAATGATCTCCCCGGGTTCGGCAAGGACGGGTCGATCCGTGAGATCGCGGTCGCCGAGCCCGAAGCCATGTTCGAGCTGCCCCCCTCGGTCGAGGATGCCGAGGCTGCCGCAGCCGGAGTCGCCGGCATCACCGCCGAGCTGGCCTACCGGTTGGCCGAGATGAAGGAGGGCGACCGGGTGGCGGTGCTCGGCGCCACCGGTGGTGTCGGCCAGTTGGCGGTGCAGCTGGCTGCGGCGCGAGGAGCGTCGGCGGTGGTGGCAGTCGGGCGACACCGGCCGGCACTCGAATGGCTCGGTTCGAACGGGGCGACGGCAACGGTCGACCTGGAAGGGACCACCGATCTGTCGGCGGCATTGCACGAAGCTGCGGGCGGGCCGATCGACATCGTGATCGACCCGCTCTGGGGCGCACCGGCGATGGCGGCCCTGGCCGCGCTCGGAGAGGGTGGGCGTTTGGTGAACGTCGGCAACACTGCCGGGACCGAGGTCGACCTGCCATTGCAGGCCATGCGCAAGGCCCGGAGTGCGTTGCTCGGTCTGTCCTCGGGATGGGCCTCGTTGCCGGACAAGATGGACGCTTTCGGTTTCGTGATCGAGCAGATCTCGGCGGGCAGGGTGAGTGTTGCCCACGAGGTCCAGCCTCTCGACCAGGTCTCCCAGGCGTGGGCTCGTCAGGGACAGTCACCCCACACCAAGCTGGTCATCTCCCTGCCCTGACCTGCAGGCTCATCCGTGAGGCGGAGACGATCCAGGATCCGACCCGCCCGAGCCCGATTGGGTCTTCGCCCTCGACAGGGCAGCCCACACGGTTGCCGCCCGCAGCGGCATCTGAAGGTCGGTCACGCCATAGGGAGCCAGCGCGTCCAACACCCCGTTGACGATCGCCGGCGGGGCACCGATACAGCCCGCCTCCCCGGCCCCCTTGACCCCGAGCGGGTTTGAGGGTGCCGGATGGACCAGCCGTTCCGAGGTGATCGGCGGGGCGTCGCCGGCGCGGGGAAGGGCATAGTCCATCAGGGTGGAGGTGAGCAGCTGGCCGTCCTCCGAGTACTGGATACCTTCGTACAGCGCCTGTCCGACTCCCTGGATCAGGGAGCCGTGGAGCTGGCCCTCCACGATCATGGGATTGAGCACGTTCCCGCAGTCGTCCACGGCGACCAGGCGATCGAGCTTCACCTCTCCGGTTTCCAGGGAGACCTCCACCACGGCGACGTGGACCCCGTAGGGGAAGGTCTGCGCACCGGGGACGAACCACTCCTCCTCGCTCAGATCGACGCCGCGTTCATGAGCGGCGGCCGCCACCTCGGGCCAGCCGATCCCGGTGCCGGGCACGCCGACGATGGAGAACGTTCCGTCGGCGAGGACGACGTCGGCAGGCGACGCCTCGAAGAGGTCGGCGGCCACTTCGATCGCTCGCTGTCGCACCACGTGTGCCGTGCGCCAGATGGCTGCCGCCCCGACCTGGGCCGATCTGCTGGCGAACGTCCCCGTGCCCCTGGCCACCTGGTCGGTGTCGCCGGCGACGTAGGCGACGGCCTCCGCCGACAGCCCCAGGGCCGCCGCTGCCACCTGCGCCCAGGCGGTCTCGTGCCCCTGGCCCGAGGACGCCGACCCGGTGCGAAGCGTGACCAGCCCTTCCCGATCGACCTCGATCCGTCCGTACTCGCCTCCGTCCACCGCGCCGCCTGCGCGCTCGACAAAGGCGCCGAACCCCACGCCGATCGGGTCGCGTCCGACAGCGAGACGATCTCGCTGTTCCCTCCTGATGTCGTCCAGGCCGACCAATTCGACGGCGCGCCGCAGGGCCGCGGCATAGTCGCCCGAGTCGTAGAGGGCGCCGGTGGGGGTCCGGTAGGGGAGGGAAGCGGAGGGGATGAAGTTGATCAGACGCGCCTCGACCGGGTCGACCCCGGCGGCGCGGGCGAAGACGTCCATGGCTCGCTCTATGGCGAAGGCGGCCTCGGGCCGACCCGCTCCCCGGTAGGACCCGGTGGGAGCGGTGTTGGTCACCACCGAGGTCGTGGTCAACGACGCGTTGGCGATGTCGTAGAGACCGAAGGCGACCAGCCGGGAGAAGATCGGGATGGTCGCGCCATTGTGCGGATAGGCGCCGACATCGGCGAGGACATCGATCTCCACCCGCTCGATGCGACCCGCCGACGTCCCCATGAGCCGCACCTTGTGCACCGAGCCCCTTCCGTGGGTGCCTCCGCTCATGTGCTCGCGCCGCCGCTCCACCCACATGACCGGACGTCCCAGCCTGAGGGCGACCGCCGCCGTCACCGTGTGCTCCGGATAGGTCATCCCCTTCATCCCGAAGGCCCCGCCGACATCGGGGACGACCACCCGCAGCTTCTCCGGTTCGATGGGGAGTAGCTCGGAGAGACGGGCCTTCATGCCGTGTGGTCGCTGGTGGCTGACATAGACCGTGAGCCGGCCGTCATCCTCGGGAACGGCGAGCATTCCCAGCGGCTCGATCGCGGTCGGGGCCAGCCGCTGGTTGGTCACCTCGATCTCGGCCACCACGTCGTACCGGTCCTTGGCTTCACCGAAGTCGAGCTCCGACCGGTACACCACGTTGGTCCCGGCCGCCTCGTGGATGAGGACCTCGTCCTCGAGACTCGCTCTGGGATCGACCACCGCCGGCAGCGGCTCGTAGTCGACCCACACCAGATCGGCGGCGTCGAGCGCGGCGGCGGCGGTCGTTGCGACCACCACCGCCACCGGTTCGCCGCTATATCGCACCTTCTCCGAGGCGAGATGCGGGCGCGGGAAATCGGGAGCGGGGACCGCGGTGCTGTCGCCCGGTATGTCGGTCAGCCCCAGGTCCGCCCCGGTGAACACTCCGAGGACTTGGGGTGAGTCGACCGCAGTCATGTCGACCCCGGTGATGCGTGCGTGGGCCTCGGTGCTGCGCACGAAGGCGAGATGCACCGTGTCCGGGGGCGCCAGATCGGCCACATACCGACCTGCGCCGGTCACCAGTCGATGGTCCTCGATTCGGAGATGGGACAGCGGTTGGAAATGGGAGATGTCGTCCACGTCACACCTTTATAGCCTCGATTGCTCCGCAAACGATTGCGGCGTAGACTCCGCCCCGCGTGAGCTCCCGGCGACCAAAGGTGGCGATTCTCGGAACCCGGTTCCAGGATTTCGACATCGAGCGAGCAGTGCTCGGCGACGTGGAGATCACATCCGGGGCGGGGAGAACCAGGGACGAGATCATCGAGGTGGCCGCCGGCGCCGACGTGATCCTGGCCGGAGCGGCTCCCCGATTCGACGCAGAGACGTTGGAGGCAGTCGGCTGTCGCGCCATCGTCCGGCTCGGTGTCGGGCTCGACGGGATCGAGCTGGACAGTGCGCGGTCCCTCGGCATGTGGGTGGTCAACGTTCCTGATTACGGGACCGAGGCCGTGGCGTTGCATGCGGTCACCCTGACTCTCGCCTCGCTTCGCCGGCTCACCACCGCCGATCGCCATCTGCGCGAGGGATCGTGGGGTGTCGGCGACCTCCGGCCGCTCCGCCTCCCCTCGAGTCTGACCGCGGGAGTCCTCGGATTCGGGAGGATCGGGAGACGGGTCGCCACCATGCTCGCCGGCGTAGGGTTCGGCGGATTCCTCATCTCCGACCCGATTGCCCAGCCCTCCGAGGTCAGCGCCACGCTCGGGGACGTGCCGGCCCGTCTGGTGGGCACGGGCGATCTTCTTGCCGGCGCAGACGTGGTGACTCTCCACGCACCGCCACCATCTCAGGGGCACATGCTGGGTGCCACTGAGCTTCGGACGATGAGGGAGGGCTCGATCCTGGTCAACACCGCTCGGGGGGCCCTGGTCGAAACCGGTGCTCTCGTCGCGGCACTCATCGAGGGCAGACCCGGCTTCGCCGCGCTGGACGTGTTCGAGGAGGAGCCTCCGGACGTCTCGGTGTTCGAGCCGGTCTCGGATCGGGTGATCCTCACTCCCCACATGTCCTGGTACACCGAGGAGAGTGAGCTCGCCCTCCGCCGGCAGGCGGCCGCCGAGGCCGGCCGCATCCTGAAGTCGCAACAGCCCCTGCACGCCGTCGTCACCCCTGCCGCGGCGGAGGTTCGATGAGCATGGCCCCGAGATCGATCTACGACCTCGCCTCGCCCGACGTGGCCGAGCTGATTCGGCGCAGCGCCACCGCGGTGATCCCATTCGGGAGCGTCGAGCAACACGGCCCCCATCTGCCCTGCGGGACCGACACCATGGCGGCCGACCTCGTCGCGGCCGAGCTCGCCGATCGCCTCGATGCGATCATCGTCCCCGCCGGCCCATACGGGGTGACCCCGATCCACGCCGGTCACCCCGGCACCATCTCGCTGCGGCGGGAGGTGTTCGAGGCATACCTGTCCAACCTGTGTCAGGAGCTGGTCGGCATGGGAGTCGGGACGTTCGTCTTCCTCAATTGGCACGAAGGGAACATCGCCTCCCTCGATGCGGTGGCCACCGATATCCAGGACCGCGAAGACGTGCTGGTCGTGACCGCTCATGCCTGTTACACCGCACAACGGATCTATGCCCCGATCGGGGGAGAGCTGACCCACGGTGGCGGGATCGAGACCCTGGCCGTGCTCGCCCACGACCCCGATCTGGTGCGCGCCGACCGGGTCTCCGAGCCGACCCGGCCGGATGGAGCAGAGGAGCTCGACGCCATGCGCCGCTCCAAGGAGGTCTACGGCTACATCACCGACGTGACCGAGATCGCCGACGATGGCTGGTACGGGAACCCCGGCTGGGCAGACCAGGAGCGGGCGGCCGGATTCGCCGCGTCCGTGGCCGATGAAATCGCCGCCACCGTCGGGTCGATCCTGAAGATGAGGAGGGCGGGCCGGTGACCGTCGTCGGCCCGGAGGAGCTCCGGTTTCGCGAGGTCCCGGGGAGGTCGACCGCCGATCCCTTCAAGGTGGCCGGACAGGGGGAGTCGACGGTCCGACAGGTGGTGATCGAGCACGTCCCGGTCAGGTCCCCCCACCTCCATCCCAACAGCGAGGAGATCGTCTATGTCGTGGCCGGC
>DASUSU010000213.1:0-4805 GCA_036374915.1 Acidimicrobiia bacterium
CAGCTGTTGAAAGACACCTGACCGACATTCCTAATGCAGGGCGTCACGGATATGTGACGGGCTGCATTGAGAAAGGTCGATTCCCACCGCCTGGCTGCTCGGGCCCGCCCTTCATCAATACCGGGGCCGTCTCTGGTGTACGACGCCATCGCACGCGACCTCGGAGAGCACCGACTCGAACCGGCGCGGCCGGGGTCGGCGGGGAGGCCTAACCCGACCCTAAGGGCCATTCCCTACTTTCGGGGCCAAGGAGGTCGAAGTGAGACGTTCGACAACTTGGCTGCTCTCAGGGTTGATGCTTCTCGCCTGGGCATGTGGCGAGGGGGCCGGCACCGGATCCACCGAGGTGACCATGGCCGAATCCGAAGCGGAGACTGCGGAAGCCCCCGAGTCGACCGCGACGATCGACGAGACACCGGACAACTGCTCCCTGATCACCGAGGAGGAAGCAACAGCCCTTGCCGGCTACGACTTGGAGGTCGGCGAGGACTCGATCCTCGGGTGCGGGTTCCTCCCACCCGGGTCCGACGTCGCCGACATCGTCGTGAACGCGGTGCGGCGCGAAGGGGACGTAGCGTCGATCGCCGCCGAAGCGTTCCCCAACGCGACCGACATCATCCCCGTCGACGTGGGGGAGGACACCGTCGCCGTGACCACCCCCTCAGGGGACGCCATCGCCTCGGTCATCACCGGCGATGGCGGGCGGCTGGTGGAACTGGCGATCGTGTTTCTCCTCATCGATCCGGAGGACACGGCTCGGATCGAAGAAGCCGCCGCACTGGCGGTAGCCGCCCTGGACAGATGGGAGTGACGACCGTGCAGTGACCTCGAGTCAACCTCTGACCCGGGGCTCCTCGTCCTCACGCCCTGGGGATTCCGCGTCGGGGATCACATCCTCACGGTCCGGTTCCAGGCCGCGTCGCCTGATCTCGTCTTCGATGACGTCGGCCGGGGCACCGTCGCCGTCCCGGTACTCGGGGTCCTCATCGGCGAGTTCGGCCTTGATGTAGCGGAACTCCTCGAGAAGCTCCTCATCGCTCCATTCCTCGATCGGTCGGCTCCGGCCGATGCCTGATGGGTTTTCGCTCATGGCCCGCTGGGTTACCCCTTCCACAGCAGGGTCAAACGACCGCTCCGCAGTCTCATGCGGGGAGAGCCACTCCGCTGAGCTTCTCGCATGCATCGAGGAGGCGGTCCTGGAGGGTCGGATCGGCCGCCCCACTCGGGATCTCCAGCTGTCGCATGTGACGCAGGTAGCGCCCGCTTCGCAGCGCCTCCGGATCATCGCTGCCGGCCAGCCAGACCTGGGTCTCCGCCCCGGTGCGGACATCGGTGGGTGCCCCGGGGCCTCCCATCCGGGTCCGGACCCAGCCGGGGCACACGGCCGAGACCGCGGTGTCCGGAAAACGACGTGCCATCGCCAGCGCCAGGGCGATGTCGCACAGCTTCGAATCCTGGTAAGCGCCGGTGGCACTCCATCGTCGATGCTCTCGTTGCAGGTCGTCGAGGTCGATCCGTCCCCCGGACGCCATTCCGGACGATAGGTAGACGAGACGGCGGGGAATCGAAATCAATGCGGTGAGCAGGTAAGGGGCAAGGACATTCACCTGGAACGTGCGTTCCAGCCCATCGGCGGTGACGACCCGGCCACCTCGCTCGTAGATTCCGGCATTGTGGATGACCGCATCGAATGGTCCGCCCTCGTCCTCAGCCGCGGCGGCTAGGGCCCCGGTCTCGGAGAGGGAGCCCAGATCCCCCACCACCACCGCTGCCGCGCCCGGCGCCGCCGCCATCGCCACCGCGGCACGGGATCGATCGCGGGCGTGGAGCACCACCCGGTGCCCGGCGGCGATCAGCAGACGTGCCGTCTCCAGCCCGATCCCCGAAGCAGACCCGGTAACGAGGACGCGCTTGGTCAACTCGCTGGTCGGGCAGTGGCCTGACGTATCGGGTTCGGTTCTCGACTTCGGGTCAGACCTTGGCCCAGTAGTCCTCCGCGGCCTTGCTCTTGGCCAGGTCGTCGGCGGTCTCGAAACCGGGCGCCATGGCGGCGGCGCCCTGGTCCATGACCTCGTGATGCTCGATGTTGAGCATGCGAAGCCAGCTCTGCTGACCGAGAGTGAGCCCGATGAAGCATCCCAGCTCGACCAGCTCCGGCTCGGTGAAGTGCCGGTTCATCCGATCCCAGAAGTCGTCGTCGGTGTCGAGGTGCCAGGCGATCGCCTCGGCGTAGGCCAGTGCCGCCTTCTGCCTGTCGTCGTACACCGATGAGCTCTCGAAGTTGAGCAGATCGTCGTACTGGCCCTCGAAGACCCCGAGGCCCTTTGCCTTCTCCGAGCGCTGGTTGCCGCAGTACTCGCACTTGACCGACCGGGAGACGTAGACCCGGCACAGCTCCTTGATGTCGTGGTCGAGGATCCCCTCCCGGAACAGGTCGCGCCAGCTGTTGGCGAAGAACCAGAAGGCGGCCGGGACATGGGCACGGATCGCCGAGCTCTCCGGGCGTGGCGTGCCCTCGCGGGCACATCGTTCCATCTCGACCCTCATCTCCGGGGTCATGTCCTCGAGCGGCACGTAGCTGATTCGCTGCTTCTCACCCATCTACTTCTCCAGACGTTGACCGCAATCCTTTGCCGGCTGATTCCCTGCCAGGATTCCGAACCTACCGCCCGGCGATGGGCAGGTCAAGAGACAGGGACCCGGGGCAGGCCCCCTCGAAATGGGGTGTTCGCCCGATGCGGACTCCCGGTTCGCCCGGCATTGTGGGGGCCAACGAGAGGAGCAATCGATGGACACAACGACTCGACCCGGCGGACTCACGAGCGCCGCCTTCGCCGCGGCGGTGACCTTGGGTGGGGCGAACTTCATCGCGGTCCGGTTCAGCAACCGTGAGCTGGATCCCTTCTTCGGGGCGGGCCTCCGCTTCACCCTGGCCGCCGCGATGTTCGTGATCATCACCCTGGCGCTCCGGGTCCCCTGGCCGCGTCGCCGCCAACTCGCCCTCACCGTCCTCTACGGGCTGCTCGGCTTCGCCGCCTTCTACGCGCTGATGTACTGGGCGCTGCTCTCGGTCACCGCCGGGGTGGCCACGGTGGTCCTGGCTCTGGTCCCCCTGGTGACGATGCTGCTCGCCGCGGCGCAGGGTCTGGAGCGGCTGAGTGGGCGGGCCCTGTTGGGATCCATGCTCGCCATGGCCGGGATCGTCTGGATGGTGGTCGCCTCGTCCGAGGTGGTGCTGCCCCTTTCCGCCCTAGTGGCGATGATCGGCGCCGCGCTCTGCGCCGGGGAAGGGGTCATCGTCACCAAGAAGGTGTCGGGCAACCACCCCGCCGTCACCAACGCGGTCGGCATGCTCACCGGAGCCGCGGTCCTGTTCGGGCTGTCGGCTCTGGCCGGGGAGTCGTGGTCACTGCCTCGCCAGCCGGAGGTGGTCTGGTCGTTGGTCTATCTGGTGACCTTGGGCTCGGTCGGGTTGTTCGTATTGCTCATGCTGGTGGTGCGTCGGTGGACCGCCTCGGCCACCTCCTACATGTTTGTCCTCTTCCCCGTGGTGACGATGGTGCTCGACGTGGGGCTCTCCGGCGAGCCGATCACGAGGAATGGGGCGATCGGCGCCATCCTGGTGATGTCCGGAGTGTGGCTGGGAGCGCTGTCCTCCCCGACCCGGACCGCGCACTCGGCCACCCGTCGGGAGCGCCCCGTCCCGGTTCTCGAGAAGGGCTGACGCCGGAAGGCGATATGGGCCGGCCACTAGGGTCGGCCCATGGCCCAGGCCGCAGTGAAGCTCGGTGTGGTGGAGCTGCTTGCGTCGCTCTCCCTCGCCACCGACCTCGGCACCGGACAGCCGATGGGGCACGGGCTGAGCACCAGCCTCCTCGCCATGTCACTGGCCGGGGAGATGGGCTTCGACTCGACCCAGTTGCGTCACGTGCAGCAGGTCGCCCTGATCCGATTCCTCGGCTGCACGTCGGACGCAGCGGACACGGCGCGCATGGCCGGAGACGACGAGCTCTCCTTCATGGCGGGTTTCGCCCCGTCGCACATGGGAGGAAGCAGGGAGGCGTTCCGTGCGATGGTCGAGAACGTCGGGCTGGGGAAACCGCCTCTCCGCCGGGCCCGGCTGGTGGCGGCCGCACTCGCCGACATCGGTGAGGGAGCGAAGGGCCTCGCCGCTCACTGTGAGGTGGGAGCGAGGCTGGCCGCTCGCCTCGGTCTCTCCGACCAGGTGATCGATGCCCTCCGCCATGCCTACGAACGCTGGGATGGGAAGGGGCCGTTCGGTCTGGCGGGGGATCAGATCCCGATCGAGGTTCGGATCGCGATCGTGGCGCGAGACAGCGACCTTCTCGCCCGAAGTGGCGGCGACGTCATCTCCGTCCTCCGTCGCCGACGGGGAAAGGCCTACGACCCCGACGTGGTCGACGTCTTCCTCGACCTCTCTCCCACTTGGGGAGAGGCCGAGTGGAGCGAGGTGATCGAGGCCGAGCCCGATCCGGTTGCCCAAGTCGAGGACCTGACCGACGCCTTGACTGCGATGGCCGACTTCGCCGACATCAAGTCGCCGTGGATGCGAGGTCATTCCCGTCGCGTCGCCGAGCTCGCCGCCATGGCGTCCGATCTGGCCGGTCTGGGACCGAGCCGGTCCGGCATGCTGCATCAGGCCGGGCTGGTTCACGACCTGGGGCGGGTCGGGATCGAGAACGGGATCTGGGACCGGCCCGGGCCGCTGGGAACGGGCGGATGGGAGAAGGTCCGGCTCCATCCCTACCTGACCCAACGCATCCTCTCACGATGCCGGGCCCTGG
>DASUSU010000214.1:0-5456 GCA_036374915.1 Acidimicrobiia bacterium
CTTCGAGGTCCTGGTCGAGTTGTTCGGTCGGCTTCCCGAACTGTGCGCCGACTACGACATGGGGATCAGGTTCATAGGCAGTCTCGACCTCCTGCCCGACCAACTGGTCTCGGCGGCCAAGGCGGCGGAAGAGGCACAACCCTGGGGCTCTCGCCGTCTCAACATCGCCATGGGCTACGGGGGTCGCCAGGAGATCGTCGACGCGGCCAAGGATCTGGTCTCCAAGCTGGTTGCCGACGGTGTCCCCCCCGACGAGATCGGGTCGCACATCGATGCCGACGCCCTCGCCTCCCACATGTACTCGGCCGATCTCCCCGATCCGGACCTTCTCATCCGAACCTCCGGGGAGTCACGTCTCTCCGGGTTCCTGCTCTGGCAGTCGGCTTACGCAGAGTTCGTGTTCGTCGACGTCAACTGGCCTGCCTTCCGCCGGGTCGACTTTCTCCGCGCCCTGCGCGACTTCACCACGAGGGAACGCCGCTTCGGTAAATAGCTACGAGCTACGAGCTACGAGCTAGGGGCTCGTTGCTCATTGGTCGAGATCGAGCACACCGGTGTCACCGACCGCCCACTCGATGTCTCGCTGGGGCAGCCCTGAGTTGCGCAGGGCATCCACCGCCAACCGGGCCTCGGCGAGGATGGCGGCCTCCTGTCCCTCCCGGCCCGCCGCCCGCACGCTGATCATCAGGTCGGAGAGGACCTCGACCATGACCTTGATCACATAGGGCTGGTCCGTGGCAGCGAGGCGGATGTCGGCGAAGGCGGCGTGAACCTGGCTCGAGGTGGAGAGCACCTCGGGCAGATAGACCTTCTCGCCTCCGCTGCCGGTGTGGACCCTGGCCGGGGGGTCGGTGGTGAGCAGCTCACGCATCGGCAGCTTCAGGTGGTGGAGAACGTCGACCGCAGTGGTGGGGTCGTGGATCCCGGGCGAGAGGGCGCGCAGAGCTATGTCGATGAGCAGGCGGATGCCAAAGGACGGATCGTTTTCGATCGATCGCTCCCGCCGGACCTCGATCCCCCGGATGAGGGCGGACTCGTCGATGGAACCCGGCTCCCGGCCGGCCGGCCAAAAGGTCAAGAGGACGTCACCTTCGGAGACCGCCTCGCCGGGCCCAACCTCGACCCGGGCCGTGGCCCCCGGGGGAAGAGCGGCGAGAATGCGGTCGGGGCTGATCTTCTGTACCCACCCGCTCCTCTTCGAGTTGAGCGAGACGGGCGCGCCCTCCGGGTCCCGGCTCTCGGAGTAGTTGGGGCCACGTGGGAAGTCCCGGCTGTGACGACGAATCGAGGCCAACGTCTCCTCGGCGATCCGGCGGACCACCACGTCGATCTGCATGCGACGCAGCGAGTGGTCGATATAGGCGACGATGGCCACCGTGGACAGGACGCCGAAGGCGATGGCCAGCGTCACCGAGACACTGGAGCTGGTCGACTCGGGAGAGGGGACCAACGAGCCGAGCCCGGTGAGCACCACCAGCGAGTAGCTGAAGGTCCCGACCACGAAACCGATCACCATCTGTTGGAACCGGTCCTCGAAGAAGCCTTTCACCGCTCGCGGCGAGTACTGGTTGGAAGCGATCTGGGTGGACAGGGCGGTGATGGAGAAGACGATGGCGGCGACCGTGATCGTGGCCCCGGCCACGGTGGACACGATCGAGCGCGCCCCGGCAACGGTGGGTGCGATGACAAAACGTAGATCCCCGAGGAACTCGGGCACCTCGCTGTCCAAGTAGAGGGCGAGAGCGGCCAGCGCGATGCAGGCAGTGATCACGACCGCGGGGATGAAGAAGAGGCTCTCCTGCACCCTGCCGGCTAGTGACCTGATCACTCCCAATGCCGGTGTGCTCCAGCGGTCACACCGTCACCATCCCTTCCTCGAGATGCTTGACATCCCCCAGTTGTCGTAACGAGAACCCCCAGCCGGTGCTGATCCGGGTCATGGTCAGACGGGAGATACCGGTATGGGGTTGACGGAAGCGCTCCCACTCCCAAGGGACCGGCTCCAGGCCGAGGAGTCGGCCCAGAACCACAGCGTTGGTCCCGGCGTGCGCCACGATGACAACTCGCTTTCCCGGGTCCTCGACCTGCCAGAGATGACGGTGCTTCTCGTGCATCGGGCGGATCCCGTGCGTGGCCAGGGTCTCCTCGAGGCCGGACACCACTCGGAGATGGAAGTCTCGGAACGACTCCCCTCCGGGAAGCCCGTCCCACATCTCCTCCATCGAGCGAAAGTTGGCCTCACGCAGCGCCTTCTCTATCTCGTCGGCCGGCGAGCCGTCCCATGTCGGGGGATTCTGGATCTCCTGGAGCCAGGGGTAGGCCTCGGGCTCGGCACCGATCTCGGAGCTCACCGGCTCCGCGGTCTGCACCGCGCGTCTCATCGTGGAAACCCAGAGCTCGTCGAAGCCCTCGCCGTTGCCGAGATGATGGGCGACGCGTTTGGACTGCTCGTGACCGAGCTCGGTCAGATCAGGGTCGTTGCGCGCCAACCGGTCCGGGGTCCAGTCGGGCTGGCCGTGTCGGACGAGGAAGAGGTCCATGCTCGAACCGTAACCTCTTCGCCCGGGTCGACCCATATCGATCCGGCCGGCAATACGATTGCCCCGTGTCCCGCCAGGCCCTGATCGATCATCTGCGCAGCCACGCTCTGTTCACCGACGGCCCCTACACCCTCAGGTCGGGGGCGCGCTCCGATTGGTACCTCGATGCCCGCCGGACCACCTTCAGTGGCAAGGGTGGCCCTCTTGTCGGCGCCGCGGTCCTGGACGTGCTCGACCCCGAAGTCAGGGCGGTCGGGGGCATGACCATGGGCGCCGATCCGATCGCGTTCGCCGTTGCCTTCGTCGCACAAGCGCGAGGCCGGGACATCGATGCCTTCTCGATCAGGAAGACGACCAAGTCGTACGGGACCGGGGGCCGGGTGGTGGGCCCGGTTGTCGCCGGGATGCCGGTGGCGATCGTCGAGGACACGACAACGACCGGGGGGGCGGCGCTGGAGGCGGCCGAGGCCGCCGCCGCCGCCGGGCTCAGGGTGGTGCAGGCCATCGCCCTGGTCGACCGCTCACAAGGCCGAGCGGCCGCCGCATTCGCCGAGCAGTCGATTCCCTACGTGGCCCTGGTCCTCCCCAAAGACCTCGGTGTCGGGAGATGAGCGTGGTGGTCACCCGTTCGGCGGTGAGGATGTGGCTGTTCGCGATCGGCGGCATCCCGCTCCTGGTGATCTCGGTCGACGTCCTCACCAATCGCCGCATCACCAACTGGCTGCGTGAGTTGATCTTCGCCCCGGCCGAGACCCAGATCTACGAGCCACGCGACGTGATCTGGGCCTGGGCCCTGCTCCTCTTCTCCGGGTTCCTGGTGCTGTGGGGGCTCAAAGAGCTTTTTCTGCCCACCAAGGTCATCGAGGCGCGCGACAACGGGATCGCGGTGAGATTGCGCGGGCCGTTGCACCGGCCCGATCTGATCCCCTGGGGCAACGTCGTCGACATCGCCCCGGGCGAGATCCTCGACGAGGGGGACATCCTGCTCCTGCTCCGGATCACCGTGTCCGACCGGGGGGACCTCCCCGAGCACCCCTGGGCAGGGCGATGGGTGGAGCCGCGTGTCCTCGGGCTGCTCGCCGAGGACTGGTCCAGGCCACCGACCGCAGTCGCCGACCAGTTGGCCGAGCACGCCGTGGAAGCGGCGCGGCGGGAGGCCCGGGCCAGGACGGCTCGCATCTGGGAACCGTCTTGATCCGGGTCGGGGCCCATGTACCTTCGGTGAGCCCCCTGGACGAGGCACTGGAGCGCGACGCCGACGTGGTCCAGATCTTCCTCTCCAACCCACAGTCCTGGAAGAAGCCACCGCCCCGTCCCGACGCCGAGGCGTTGCGGAGCTCTCCCATCCCCATCTACGTCCACGCTCCCTATCTGATCAACGTGTGCGCCGACAACAACCGGGTCCGCATCCCGTCGCGGCGAATCCTCCAGGAGACCTGTGACGCCGCCGCCGACGTGGGGGCGGTGGGCGTGATCGTCCACGGAGGCCATGTCACCGGTGACGGGCCGCAGGAGGAGGGGATCGACCGGTGGAGAAAGGCGCTCGACTCGATCGACACCGAGATGACGGTGATGATCGAGAACACCGCCGGAGGCGACAAGGCGGTGGCGAGACGGGTCGAGTGGATCGGTCGGCTGTTCGAGGAGATCGGGGGATACGGAGTTGGCTTCGTCCTCGACACCTGCCATCTCTGGGCCGGCGGCGAGCCGTTCGACGAGGTCGTGCCCAGGATCATCGCTGCCACCGGGCGCATCGACCTGGTCCAGGTCAACGACTCCAAGGACCCGTTCGACTCTCGCCGCGACCGTCATCAGAACCTGGGGCAGGGGCTCATCCCGCCCGAACAGATGAGCCGGGTCATCCTCGACGCCGGCGCCCCGGTGGTCGTGGAGACCCCGGGCGGGGTCGAGGAGCAGGCCGCCGACATCGAGTGGGTGCGCGCCCTGCTCTGATCACCCGCAACCCCAACCGCGATCGCCCGAAATCGGCCTTCTCAGCGGCGAAACGAACCGGTCGGGTTGAGCTAGACCTCGCAGTCGTAGCCGGTCACTGTGTTGGTGCCGCTACGAGACCGATTGCCCGCCGCATCGACCGCCTCCACGAAGACCTGGTTGGGACCCTCGTCATTCAGCTTCAGGTTCCCCCACGCTGCCGAGGCGTTGCCGCGATCGAGAAGACCTATGAACCGGCCGTTGGCAAATACCTCGTAGCGAATCTCGGGCTCCGGCGTGACGTTGTCGGTGACGCGCTGGGCCCCGATGTAAAGGGTGTAACAGAAGAACCCTTGGGAATAGACGATCCGGGGTGCGGTCGGGGGTGTCCGGTCGGTCGGCGCCGCCTGTGCCGCCGGGCCGGTCCCGGTCGTGAGAAGCATCGCGGCGGTCAGTGCGGTGGCGGCGAACCTGATACTGGTCTGGGACATCGTGCCTCCTCGAGATGGATGCGTCACGACGCTTGCCCGGACCGGGCCGTTCTTAAACCAGTGTGACCGAGTTTTAGAAGGCCGAGAGGTGAAAGAGAAACGACGGCAGTCTCACCCACGCCTGCCGCAAATCGTGATCAGGCATCATCGAAGATCCGCTTCGGCGGGGTCTTCTGCTTCTGATGAGGACGTCGCTCGCCCGGTGCCTGCTCCGGGACCGGGCGGGGGTATCGCTCCTCGAGGGCTATCGCCACGGGGGTGGCGGTGAAGACCGAGGAGTAGGTGCCGATCAGGATCCCGATCAGGAGGGCCAGGGCGAAGTCGGCCAGGGTGTCGCCCCCGAGAACGTAGAGAGCGGTCAGGATCATGATCGCGCCCAGCCCGGTGTTGATGGTCCGGGGCACGGTCTGCAGACAGGCCTGGTTGGCGATCGTGCCGATCGGATCCTCGGGCCGCTCCGCCTGTCTCTCCCGGATCCGGTCGAATATGACCA
>DASUSU010000215.1:0-9177 GCA_036374915.1 Acidimicrobiia bacterium
CTCCTCGCCGACACCGGGCAGGATGCGTCGTCGCTGGGCGAGACCACCAATTGGATCGCCCGGGTCAGCCCGGACGCCCGGGTGACGCGAGGCGACCAGATCGATCTGATCGTCGACTGCGCCAAGCTCCACTTCTTCGATCCGGCGACCGGAGCCCGGGTCGGGTCGGAGAAGAGGGTCGCGGCCGGCATCTGACCGACCTCCAGGGGGCGACGTGAGCGGCTCGGGTGCGGTGTCGCCCGTGTCGTTTCCAGCCGACTTCGTCTGGGGCGTTGCCACCTCCGCCTACCAGATCGAGGGCGGGCGCAACGAGGAGGGGAAGGCGGACTCCATCTGGGACCGGTTCTCCGACCAGGGCAGGCTGCGTCATCCGGGAGACGTCGCCTGCGACCACTTTCATCGTTGGGAGGAGGATCTCGACCTGCTGGCAACGCTCGGGGTCGACGCCTACCGATTCTCGGTCTCCTGGCCGCGGGTGGTCCCCGACGGTGACGATTGGGTGAACCAGGCCGGTCTCGACTTCTACCGGCGTCTCGTCGCCGGGCTGAGAGACCGGGGCATCGCTCCGGTCGTCACGCTCTATCACTGGGATCTGCCCCAAGCTCTCCAGGACAAGGGCGGCTGGGCATCTCGGTCCACCATCGAAGCCTTCGCCCGATACGCCCGGGTCGTCGCCGGAGCTCTCGGTGCGGATGCCGCCCATTGGATCACCCAGAACGAGCCGTGGGTGGCCGCGATGCTCGGCCACAGAGACGGCATCTTCCCTCCCGGGATCCGGGACTGGCGGGAGGCGGTGACGGTGAGCCATCACCTGCTGGTCTCACATGGGCTGGCGGCCCAGGAGATCCGCAATGTGACCGATGACGCCAAGGTCGGGATCGCCCTCGACTGCCGACCGGTCGAAGCAGCGTCGGAATCGGAGGAGGACCAGGAAGCGGCCCGCCACTTCGACGGGTTTCGCAACCGGTGGTTCTTCGACCCGGTGTTCGGGCTCGGCTACCCCGACGACATCATGGCGGCCTATGTGGACCGGGACCGGGTCGAGCCGGACTTGATCGCCCCCGACGACATGAGGCTCATCGCCACGCCAATCGACTTCCTCGGGCTGAACTACTACACCACCGTGACCGTAGGGGCGGGTGGGGAGGAGATCGACCGGTCGGAGAGAGAACCGGGCCCCGAGCCACCGGCCGGCTTCACCGAGATGGGCTGGCGGGTCGATCCCGACGGCCTCGCCCGCTATCTGCGTCACCTGTCGACGACCTACCGGCCGTCATCGATCCTGATCAGCGAGAACGGGGCCGGCTACTCCGACCGACCCGACCAGAACGGGGTGATCGACGATCAGAGGCGGATCGACTATCACGCCTCCCATGTGCGAGCGGTGGCGGCCGCCCGCGGCGACGGTGTCCCCGTCGACGGCTACTTCGTCTGGAGCCTCATGGACAACGTCGAATGGCTCGAGGGCTTCGAGCAGCGATTCGGCCTGATCTGGGTCGACGAGACCACGTTGGAGAGGACTCCGAAACGGAGCTTCGAGTGGTACCGGCGGCTGGTGACGACGGGTACCTTGAGCTCGCGATGACCAGATCGATGACCTGCCACTGTCGGGCGGTGCTGACGGCGGATGACACCGAGTCGCTGATCGCACCAGTGAAGGCCCACTTCGATCAGGAACACCCTGAGTTCGGGCTTACGGTGGCCAACGTGCGCAACTATCTGGAATCGGAGGATCGATCTACCGGGCCGACCGAGCGGCTGGCCGTCATCGGTGAAATCGAGGTCCGTCCGGTCAACGCCGAATCTGCGCCCGATGTGGTCCAGTTCTTTGACGTCGACGCCTTCCCCGACAATCCGGCGTGGGGGGCGTGCTACTGCATGTACTTCCCAAGAGGGGGGCCGAGCAACGAGATGTGGGGCGAGGAGCCCTGGCAGCAGAATCGTAAGGACCAACTGACCCGGATCGAGGAAGGAAGGACCACCGGCATGCTCGCCTACGTCGAAGGGAAGATGGTGGGCTGGTGCAATGCCACAGCCAGGGCCGAGCTCCCCGGTTTGGCCGACGGGAACGACGACGGGGTGGCCTCTGTGGTCTGTTTCGCCATCGTGCCCCCCTATCGCGGTCACGGCGTGGCCACCCGCCTCCTCGATGGGGTGGTTTCCGGGTTCGGGGACCTCGGCTTCGATCGGCTCGAGGCCTATCCGGTGCGTGACCCCGAGCACGAGAGGGCCGCCTTCCACGGTTCTCTGGATTTGTTCGCCAGGTTCGGATTCGAGATCGTCTCCGAGGATCCCCTGGTGGTGCAGCGGGGGCTTCGATGAGCGAGCGCCTGAACGACTGGATGGACGCCTACGTCGAGGCATGGACCTCGAACGACCCCTACGACATCGCCGCCTTGTTCTCCGCTGATGCCGTCTACGACCCGCAGACCGCCGATGGGGAACGTCACGGTCATGCCGAGATCATCGCCTGGTGGCAGGAGATCGGTGACGATCCCGACAACTGGGACTTCGAGTGGAAGCCACTGACCGAGACCGAGGACATTGCGGTGATCACCGGGACCACCCGGTATTTCGAGCCCCCCGCCAGCTATCGAAATCTGTTCGTGATCAAATTCGACGGCGAAGGGCGGTGCAGCGACTTCACCGAGTGGTACATCGAGGAAGAGGCCTGACACGTATTGCCTTCTGCGTGCTGAGTTGCCGTGACCACCGCCTTCGTGCTCGGAGGTGGGGGTCGCTGGGGGGCGGTGGAGGTTGGGATGCTGCGCGCCCTCGACCAGGCGGGGATCACCCCCGATCTGATCCTCGGGACCTCGATCGGCGCCTTCAACGGCTCGGTCATCGCCGATCGGCCCGGTACGGAGGGAGTGGAGAGCCTGACTCGGCTCTGGGCCGAGATCGCCTCCACCGGCATCCTTCAAGGCCGACGTATCGACCGGCTTCGGAACGTGGCCGCGTTGAGACCGGCTCTGCACGAGACCTCTGAACTGCGAGCTCTGCTGGAGCGGGTCCACAGCGAGGGCCGTCTCATCGAGGACCTGACTTTGCCATTCCAATGCGTCGCGGCCTCCATCGAACGGGCCGCCGAGCAATGGTTCACCGAAGGGCCGCTCATCGAGGCGCTGCTCGCCTCCTCGGCGGTGCCGGCCCTGTTCCCACCCGTCGAGATCGGGGGAGAGCACTACTACGACGGCGGGCTGGTCAACTCCGTTCCACTGGCCCGGGCCGTCGATCTCGGGGCGAAGACGATCTATGTGCTCCAGGTGGGTCGGATCGAGTCCCAGCTCCGGCCACCGAAGCGACTCCACGAAGCGGCGCTGATCTCGTTCGAGATCGCCCGGCGCCATCGGTTCACCACAGCGGTCGAGAACCTGCCCGGTGGAATCGAGCTGCATCTCCTCCCATCGGGCAACCCGGTCGCCTTCGACGACGCTCGGCAGCTGAGGTGGCGTGACGTCGGGTCGACCAACCAGTTGATCGACGGTGCCTTCGCTGCCTCACTGGCGTATCTGGAAGAGAAGCAGTCGTGAGACTGCCGCCGAGATGGCTGCGGCGTCTCCTCATCGATCCCGCCGTCGTTCTCCTCGTCACGCTTGCGGTGGTCTCGCTCCCGGTGTGGCTGGTGGTGGCGGCCTTCGTCTCCCGCTACGTGCCCGGGAACTGGCGCATCCTTCGACTCGCCTGGTTCCTCTTCCTCTATCTCCTGGTGGAAGCCGCCGGTCTGGCATTGATGTTCCTGATCTGGGTTGCCTCGGGGTTTGGATGGAAGACCCGATCGCCACTCTTCGTCGAGACCCACTATCGGCTCCTCGGGCTGATGCTGCGCACCGTGGTCAGGTCGGCCGAGATCACCTTCAAGCTTCGGGTGGTGGACAACGGGGAACGGGCCACGACGTCGACCGAAGGGCGGACCAGGCCGATCCTTGTCTTCTCCCGCCACGCCGGGCCCGGTGACTCGTTCTTGTTGATGGACGGGCTGGTCAACGGGTACCGGCGTGATCCCCGCATCGTGCTCAAGGAATTCCTGCAGTGGGACCCGGCCGTCGACGTGATCCTCAACCGGCTCCCGGCCGCGTTCGTCCCGGTGGGGCGCAAAGGCGGCGCGGCCCTGATATCGGCGATCGGCGAGCTGGCCGGAGGGATGGACCACGACGACGCCACCGTCATCTTCCCCGAAGGGGCCAACTACACGCCGGGGCGGCGGGCCCGGGCCATCCAGAAACTGCGTGAGATCGGCCGTCCCGACTTGGCCGAGCGAGCCGAGGACCTGAAGCAGACACTTCCTCCCCGCTCTGTCGGAGTAATCACCGCCCTCGCCGCCGCACCACAGCCCTCCGACGTGTTCTTCGTCGGACACGCCGGTCTCGAGGCTTTCATGACGGCCGCCGACATCTGGAGGGCCATGCCGATGGACACCGACGTCGAGGTGAGGGTGTGGCACTACCCGGCCGAGCAGATCCCGCCCCCGGAGGAGCAGGAGAGATGGCTCTACGACGTCTGGGCCGAGATCGATCGCTGGATCGGAGACGAGCTCAGCCGCACCGGGTGAGCCCCCCGCTGCAACCGCTGGCGGAGGAGATCTAGGGGGCGGTCTTGGGGTCGAGGAACGGCATCATCTTGCGCAACTCCCGGCCCACGTCCTCGATCTGGTGGGCCCGATTCGCCGCCCGCTGCTCGTAGAGGAACGGGGCGCCCTCCCGGGCCTGGGCCATCCACTCGTTGGCGAAGGCGCCCGACTGGATCTCGGCCAGGGCGTCTTTCATCGCCTGGCGGGTCTCGTCGGTGACGATGCGCGAGCCCCGGGTGTAGTCCCCGTACTCGGCGGTGTCCGACACCGAGTAGCGCATCCAGGAGAGCCCGCCCTCGTAGAGGAGGTCGACGATCAGCTTCAGCTCGTGCAGGGTCTCGAAATACGCCGATTCCGGCTGGTATCCCGCCTCGACCAGCGTTTCGAACGATGCCTTGATCAGCTCTGAGATCCCTCCGCACAGGATCACCTGCTCGCCGAACAGGTCGGTCTCGGTCTCCTCCTTGAAGGTGGTCTCCAGGATCCCGGCCCGGCCACCGCCGATCGCAGACGCATAGGAGAGGGCGAGGGCGCGCGCATTCCCGGACGGGTCCTGATGAACGGCGAGGAGACAGGGCACCCCCGACCCTTGCTCGTAGGTCCGCCGCACCAGATGGCCCGGCCCCTTGGGGGCGATCATGGCCACGTCGACGTCTTCGGGAGGCACGATCTCCCCGAAGTGGATGTTGAACCCGTGAGCGAAGAGGAGAGTGTCGCCGGCGTCGAGGTTCTTCTCCACCGACTCGGCGTAGATGACTCCCATCACCTGGTCGGGGACCAGCATCATGATGGTGTCGGCCCATTCGGCCGCCTTCTCCGGGGTCATCACCCGTAGCCCTTCTGCCTCGGCCGCGGCCCAGCTCGACGAGCCCTCTCGCAAGCCGACGACGACATCGACCCCCGACTCCTTCAGGTTGAGGGCATGGGCGTGGCCCTGGCTGCCGTACCCGATGACGGCGACCTTCTTCGCTCGTATCAGGGCCGGGTCGCTGTCCGCGTCGTAGTAGATCGTTGCCATGTGCAGATTGTGGTCGGTTTCGGCCTCAGGAAAAACTCGGCGTCATAGGATGCCTGGCCCATGACACACAAGATGAGATCTCGCGAGGTGACCGAGGGGCCGGCCAAGGCCGGGGCCAGGGCGATGCTGCGCGCCGTCGGGTTGACCGAAGACGACTTCGCCAAGTCACAGGTGGGGGTGGTCTCGGCGGGCAACGAAGTGACCCCGTGCAACCTGACCGGCCCCGAGCTGTCCAGGCATGCCAAGCGCGGGGTGGTGGCCCACGGGGGTGTGGGACTGATCTTCTCCACCATCGCGGTCTCCGACGGGATCTCCATGGGCCACGAGGGGATGCGAGCCTCACTGGTGTCGCGGGAGGTGATCGCCGACTCGGTGGAGCTGGTGATGCACGCCGAGCGGTTTGACGCCCTGGTCGCGATCGCCGGCTGCGACAAGTCCCTCCCTGGGATGCTGATGGCGGCGGCCCGTCTCGATCTCCCCGCCGTCTTCCTCTACGGCGGCTCCAGCCTGCCCGGTCATTACGCCGGCCGGGACATCTCGATCGTCGACGTCTTCGAGGGGATCGGGGCAGAGTCGGAGGGCCGGATCAGCATCGAGGAGCTGCTCGAGATCGAACGCGCCGCATGCCCCGGCGTCGGCTCTTGCGCAGGGATGTTCACCGCCAACACGATGGCTTCGGTCGGTGAGGCGATAGGCATGTCGCTCCCCGGCTCGGCGACGGTGCCCGCGGTCGACCCTCGGCTCGCCGGGTACGCCGAGCGGTCCGGGGAGGCGGTGATGAGGCTGCTCGAGGACGAGGTGACCCCGCGGGACATCATGACCCGCCCCGCCTTCGAGAACGCGATCACGACGGTGATGGCCCTCGGCGGCTCCACCAACGCAGTGCTCCATCTTCTCGCCATCGCCCACGAGGCGGGCGTCGGCCTCGAGCTCGAAGACTTCGACATGATCTCCCGTCGTACCCCCCATCTCGGCGATCTCAAGCCGTTCGGCAAGTACCACATGGTCGACTTGGACCGGGTGGGAGGGGTCCCCATCGTCCTGCGCGCTCTTCTCGACGAAGGTCTGCTCCACGGCGACGCCCTGACGGTGACCGGGCGAACCATGGCCGAGAACCTCGCAGACGTGAGCTTCGACGAGAGCCAGGATGTGATCGCACCGCCATCGCAGCCGCTGGCCCGGGAAGGCGGGATCGCGGTCCTTCGCGGCAACATGGCCCCAGGGGGGGCGGTGGTCAAGGTGGCGGGGATCGACCTCGACGTGTTCGAGGGCCCGGCCCGGGTCTTCGACGGCGAGCAGGGGGCGATCGAAGCCCTCTTCGCCCATCAGATCAGGGCGGGTGACGTGGTCGTGATCAGGACCGAGGGGCCCAAGGGCGGGCCCGGGATGAGAGAGATGCTGCAGATAACCGCCGCGATCAAAGGGGCCGGTCTGGGCAAGGAGGTCCTCCTGGTGACCGACGGGCGCTTCTCCGGGGGGACGACCGGGCTCTGCATCGGACACGTGGCGCCCGAGTCCGAGGTGGGCGGCCCGCTGGCCCTGGTCGAGGAGGGAGACCGGGTCAGGGTCGACGTCCCGGCCCGGACGCTGGATGTGCTCGTCGACGACTCGGTGCTGGAGCAGCGGGGGGCGCAATGGGTCCCGCACCCGCCCCGCTACGAGACCGGGGCCCTGGCCAAGTACGCCCGGCTGGTCGGCTCGGCCGAGAAAGGAGCCGTCACCGGCTGAGCCCACAACGCCCACAGCCGGGGGATCGTCGGCCGCTCCACTAGCTTCTCTGTGGTGAGCACAGGGTCCTTCTCCGGCGACGAGGGCACCGGGCGGAGAGGTTTTCTCCGGCGAGCAGCCCGAGGGGCCAGTGAGCGGGTCCTCGATGTGGTCGACCCGGACATGGTGCTCGAGCACGTCGACGTCAACGCCCTTCTCGACCGGGTCGACGTCAACGCCTTGCTCGACCGGGTCGACGTCGAGCGGCTGATCGGGCGCGTGGACATCGACGCCCTGTTGGAGCGAGCCGACCTCGACGCCCTGATGGAACGGGTCGACGTGCGGGCCCTGGTCGACCGGGCCGGGATCCCCGAGATCGTCGCCGAGAGCACCAGCCATCTCACCGGCTCGGCGCTCGACCTGTTCCGGAGGCCGATCATGGGGATCGACGAGATCGCCTTCCGTGGATTGAACCGTCTGGTCGGGCGCGATCCCAGCCGGTTCCCCACCGGCCCCGGGGCATTGGTCCACTGGGTGGAGGAGCGAGAGGCGGACCACGAGTTGCGCACCGGCCGGTACGCCGGCCCGGTTACCCGATTCCTCGCCTTCATCCTGGACAGCGTGATCGTCACCACCGGCTTCACCCTGATCGTGGCCGGCGCCACGTACCTCATCGAGCTGGTCACCGGGGGACGGGTCGAGGTGGGGGAAGGGCTCTGGTACGTGCTCGGCTTCGTGCTCTGGGCGTTCCTCTACCTATGGCTGTCGGTGGCCGTGTTCGGCAAGACGCTGGGGAAGACCGTGATGGGAGTACGGGTGGTCGGGGCCGACGGTTCGGTCGCCCTCCACAGCCGTCAGGCGTTCCTCCGCGCCCTCACCTATCCGCTCAGCTTCGTCCTGGCCCTGGGTCTGTTCGGAGTGGTGTTCGGCCGGGAGCGGCGGGCCTGGCACGACCTTCTCGCCCGCACCGCGGTGGTGTATGACTGGGGGAGCCGCACCGCCCGGATGTCGACCCCGCTGGCGGCGTGGTTGGAGAGGAAGAGCCCGCAGGCCAACCCCCCAGGGTGATCAGCCGGTCGGGGACTGCCTGAACCGGGCCGGTGAGGTTCGGGCCGGGTCGACCCCGGCCACAGCCAGGTCGTCGGGCAACGCTCCATTCACCACCTGGCTGGCCACCAGGGCGCCGAAGGCCGGGGAGGTCATGATGCCGGTGCCGCCCTGTCCCGCCAGCCAGAAGAAGCCGGGCGCCCCCGGCTCCTCGCCGATCACCAGGTCCCGGTCGGGGGCGAAGGTGCGCAACCCGGCCCATTGCGAGCTGACGGTTCGGATATCGAGCGTGGTGGCCTGGTTGATCCGTTCGATTGCGAGTGCGACATCCTCCATCTCGGGCCGGGCGTCGCCAGGGTCCGAAGGAGTCTCCTCGGCCAGCGAGCAGAGGAGCTGGACACCGTCGGGTCGGAAGTAGAAGCGGTGATCCACGTCGACCACCATCGGCCAGGCGGCGAATGCCTGGTCTCCGGGGACCATGAAGGCCGTGCGGCGCATGGGTTGCAGACCGATCGGCTCCACCCCGGCCATGACGGCTACCCGGTCGCCCCAGGCTCCGGCGGCATTGACCACCGACGAGCAGTCGAACGTCCCGTCGGGTGTCGACACCCGCCATCCCTGCCCCAGCCGGGCCAGACCGGTCACCGGCGAGGAGAGGCGGATCTCGGCCCCGTTGCGGCGGGCGATGCGGACGAAGGCCTGATGGAGGGCGGCGACGTCGATGTCGCGCGCACTCGGCTCGTAGAGGCCGGCTCCGATCCGCTCCGGGCGCAGCCGGGGGACCATGCGAAGCATCTCGTCCGGCCCGACCAACACCGAGCCGGCCCCGGATCGG
>DASUSU010000216.1:0-2058 GCA_036374915.1 Acidimicrobiia bacterium
CTCGACACCGACGCATTCCATCTCACCGAACCCGACGAGCCAGTCGTGCAACTCGGCGAACCCGGCGGTGGTCGTCGCCAACGACTCCACCGCCAGCACCCCGCCGTTGACATCCACGACCGCGGCCACATGAACATCCAGGTGGGTGTCGACACCGCCGGTAACCAGACGCGCCGCTTCTACGATGGCTATGGCCATCCCTTCTCTCTCCAAGTGGTCAAGGGGTGGCACGCACGTCCCGGGAAGGAGACCGCGTCGAGCACGCTGCGGCAAACAGCGAGCTCGATCACCCTCCTGGTTTGCGCCTGACTTCGCGATAGAGATCGGCCGGGGAATCAAGCAGCATCCGCGGGTCTCCACGACCTGTGGAGGACCATCCGATCATGTCTGTTCCCGAGCGTGGCACCGACCGTGCCGGCCGACGTGCGAAGCGGTTCTTGACCCCGTTGCAGAAGTACGAGATCTGGTTGCAGCTGGTCCGCCAGGAGGTGACGATCGCCGAGGCCGCGCAGCGGTGGGAGGTCGACCGCTCGACGGTCATGCGGATCCGCACGGTGGCCAAGGAAGGGGCGTTGGCCGCGTTGGCGGAGTCCCGTCCGGGGGTGAAGGCCGCCCAGCGGGACTGGGAGCTCGAAGCGGCCCGGGCCGACAACGTTCGTCTCGGCGAGGCCCTCAAGGAGATGGCCGTCAAGTTGATGCTGGTCGAGGGAAAAGGGCGCTGGGGCTGAGTGGCCGGGTTCCCGGCCGTGTGGACCAGGCCACCAAGGCGGCGCTTCTGGACCTGCTCGACGACGCCGTCGAAGCCGGCTGGACGCACCGGGGGGCATGCCATGAGCTCGAGCTGGGCGAGCTGCGCGCGTGGCGGTGGCAGCAACGCCGGGCCGCCGGTGAGCTGGCCGACCGGCAGCCGGGTGGCGCTCCGATGCACGGCTTGCTCGATGACGAGGTGGCCGAGATCGTGGCCCTGTACCACGAGTGGGGTGAGGTCGACCGCTCCCATCGCAAGCTCGCCTACCGGGGCTCCTACCTCAAGCGGGTGTGGGTGTCGCCGTCGTCGCTGCGACGCGTCCTGGCTGCTCAGGGCCTTGTATTGCATCCGCCGCCTCGGCCCGGCCGGTCGGAGCGCAAGCCGTTCCCTGACTGGGTTGACTACCGGCCCAACCAGATCTGGGTCTACGACACGACGCATTTCACCAGAGCAGGCGTGGCGGTGACGGTGATCGAGGACCTCGTGTCGCGCAAGTGGATCGCCGACATCGTCTCGGCCGAGGAGACCTCCACCCAGGTCGAGATCGTGTTCACCGACGCGCTCGGCGCCGAAGGTCTGCTGGCCCTCGTCGAGGCTCGAACCGACGGCCGCGTCGACCCCACCGTTGACGACGAGAGCCGGCCGATCCTGCTCGCCATCTCCGACAACGGGCCCCAGATGACCTCGGGCTCGACCCGGGAGTTCATGGCCCTCATGGCCATCGCGCAGCACTTCGGTCGGCCCGGCACCCCGACCGACCAAGCCTGGATCGAGTCACTGTTCGGACACGTCAAAGCCGAGTGGCCCCACCTGCTCAAGATCGCCGACCCGGCCCTGCTGCGCGCCGAGCTCGCCGTCGTCCGCCAGCACTACAACGACGTCCGCCTGCATGCCGGGATTGGCTACGTCACCCCCGACGACGAACATCAGGGACGGGGTCCCGCCATTCGCAAAGCCCGACAGGCCGGCCTCGAAGCCGCCCGCCTCCGACGCCTCACCTACCATCGGCAACAACGCCTGCCCCAACCCGACCCGGGACCCGCAGATGTTGGCTAATCCGACCGGGATCTGTGTCGCGAACTCGGAAACAGGTCAATCCGGAACGGGGCGTGCCTTGTTCCAGCCCCACAGCCGAGACGACAAGCACCTCACGAACCTCGGTGCAACAACCACAGTCAGACCCGACCGCAGGAACCGCTGACCGTATCCACCACCCCCGTCGAGCTGGTGGACCCCCGATCACCCGCACATCCCGAGTCTCACTGGCAGCTATGGGTGCAGTTGGATGGAGTCCGGCTCATCACGACTAG
>DASUSU010000217.1:0-17770 GCA_036374915.1 Acidimicrobiia bacterium
CGAGGACCTCGCAAAGACGCATCGTGGTCAGGGTGGCGTGGAAGCCGTGCTCGAAGGGAAAGCCCATTCCCAGGTCCGTGGCCAGGCACATCGAGGCGATGACCTCGGCGGCCCGGACCTCGCCGGTCGCAGTCGGGTCCAGTTGGCCCACGCCGCCAACCGTAGTTTGCCGCCCGCTTCATGGCGTTGTCTGATCGTGTCAAGCGTCGCCGGGCCTTGGGATTGCTGACGGTGCCCGGTCGTCGATGACACGTTGCGTCGAGTCGTGCCCGGCACGACCAGCTCACTGTGTACAGATCGTGAGCATCGCGAGCTTCCCTCACATCGCCAGGCCCACGTAATTCTCGGCCATGGCTCGCTGGGCGTTCTCCGAGCCGAACAGATACTCCAATTCGGCCCGCTGCAGTCTCCGGTCGAAGTCATCGCTCATCCCGGGGAATCGGTGCATCATCGTCGTCATCCACCAGGAGAAGCGGACTGCCTTCCACACACGGGCCAGCGCGGTTGTCGAATAAGTGTCCAGGCCGGTGGTCGAGCCCGTGGTGTAGAAGTCGGCAAAGGCAGCAGACAGGTAGACCACGTCGGAGATGGCAAGATTCAGACCCTTGGCCCCGGTGGGAGGCACCACATGGGCCACGTCCCCGGCCAGGAAGAGACGTCCGAAGCTCATCGGCTCCGACACCCAGCTGCGAAGAGGGGTCACGATCTTCTCTATTGATGGCCCGGTGACCAGCCGACCGGCGGCCTCGGGAGGCAGTCGGGTGGTCAGGGCATCCCAGAACCTGTCGTCGGGCCAGTCTTCTGGAGTGTCCTCCGCCCCGCCCTGGACGTAGTACCGGCTGAGGTGCTCGTTTCGCATCGAGCAGAGGGCGAACCCGTCCTCGTGATTGGCGTAGATCAGCTCGTCGTTCACCGGTGGGGTCTCGGAGAGGAGCCCCACCCAGACGAACGGATAGAGCCGCTCGAAGACAGCTTGCAGAGCCTGGGGGATGTAGGCACGGGTCACACCGTGGGCGCCGTCACATCCGGCGACGAAGTCGCATCGGATCTCGTGTCGAACGCCATGCTTCTCGAAGCTGACTCTTGGGGAGTCTCCCTCGATATCCTCGACGAGAACGTGCGTTGCCTGGTCGATGAGCGTGATCCCCGCTCCCTCCACGGCGTCGTAGAGATCTTTCTGGATCTCGGTCTGACCGTAGATCACCACGTGCTTGCCGGTCAGACCTCGAAAGTCGATCCGAAGCATCCCGCCGGCAAAGGCGACGTTGACCCCGTCGTGGACGAACCCCTCCGAGTCCAGACGCCGGCCCAATCCGGCTTGACGAAGGACCTCCGCACTGCCGAATTCGATGACCCCGGCCCGGACCCGGGTCAAGACATGCTCCTTGGACCGGAGCTCGAGTATCACGCTCTCCACACCTTGGCGGTGGAGGAGAAGGGATAGCAGGGCTCCCGCAGGGCCACCACCGATGATCACCACTTGGGTCCGCGTCGGAATCTCGTCCATCGACCAGCTTCACCACCCTATGGGTTGACGGGCGTCAAGTCTGCCCATGAAGTGGTGACATGACATGGCCCCTAGCCGGGGCCATGTCACCACCGCTTCCGTTTGGTCAGTTGGCCGGATACACCAGATCCGACGTTGCCGCTTCGGCGGGCCAGATCAGCTCGATGGCACCCCCGGCACGCTGCATCAGCGGGTTGGGGACCGGAGCGGTCCCGTCTTCCCTGAAGGTGATCGGCCCGATGATCGTCTCCAGGCCATCGGTGGCGGCGATGGCGTCCCGGACCTCCTCGTGGTCCAGGGTCCCGGCCCGCTCGATGGCATCCGCCAGGATCTCGACCAGTGCGTAGGCGCTGCCGACGACGGGATCGGCGGGCCGCCCCTCCTCCTCGATGTGCCTCGCGTTGACCTCCTCGGTCCCGGGGAAGCCCAGGCCAGGATGCCAGGAGGTGGAAAGCACGACCCCTTCTCCCGCCTCACCGAGATCGTTCCACGTGGGAACGTCGGCCGCCCGAATCACCAAGTTGAACGGCGGCTTCCAGCCGAGCTCTCCCATCTGCTGGTATATGGCGAACCCGTCCGGGGGTGTGGGAAGGCTGAACAAGGCCTCGACCTCGGCCGCCTGTGCCCTGAGGATGATGTCGGTGAAGTCCGACGAGCCGGGGGCATAGGTCTCGTGGAGGACCACCTCGTACCCATGCTCTGTGGCGTTCTCGGCCCAGAGCGGCCCCAGCTCCTCACCCCAGTCCGTGCTCTCCTGGAAGATGCCGACCCGGAGCGGACGCTCTCCATCCGGGATCAGACCGTTCAACATCTCGTACACCGAAAAGGCCATATCGGGCGATTTCGGGAAAGGCGAGAAGAAGTAGCGGAACCCCTGCTCGTGCAGGGCTTGAGTGGAAGTGGCCACCGCCAGGTACGGGATCTGGTTTCTCTCCGCGACGGCGGTGCCCGCGGCGACCACCGGGGTGGCGAAGCCCCCCAGATACGCGACGACGTCCGCGCCGCCGAGCTCATCCATGTTGCTGGCAGTCTGGTTCGGATCGGAGGCGTCGTCTCTCACGTCCAATTCGAGCGGCAATGAAACCCCGAACTCCTCCACGGAGACACCCCCGGCCTCGTTGATCGCTTCCACCGCGTAGCGGTAGCCCCGCTCGATCTGGGCTCCGCCTCCCGCGAAGGCCCCCGTCAGGGGCACCACCGCCCCGATCGTGATCGACTCTGGGGCATCGACCGGTTCCCCGGCGGTGGTCGTGGCCTCCGTCGCCGCAGTGGTGGTCGTCGCCTCCGCGGGCGCCGTTGTTGTTGTGGTGGTGTCGGCGCCTTCGGTGCCGCATGCCGCCAGGATCATCGCCATGACGGCGAGCACGCCCAGTGCTGTCTTTCTCATACCAGCTCCTTTCCCTTGCTTGTTGTTGTTCCCTCGTTCGAGGAGGACCGGGTGTATCGCTTCGACCCGCGTCTGATGAGCCGCTGTGCTCCTTCCAGGAGACCGCCGGGGAGCAGGAGGACGACGAGGATGAAGAGCAGCCCGAACACCACCACCTGGAATTCCTCGATGCTGGAAGGCAGGGCGTCCCGGCCGGCCACGAAGAAGACGGACCCGATCAATGGGCCGGTGATGGTCCCCATCCCGCCGATGAAGACCACGAGGATGGCCTCGAACGTCCAAACGACGCTGAACGCGAAGCTCGGGTAGTAGCTAGCGGTGAAGTAGGCGAAGGAGGCCCCGGCCAATGCCGCCAGGACCGCGCTGATGACGAAGGCGGCCATCTTGTGGCCCAGTGGGTTGACCCCGGTGGCCCCGGCCGCCTCCTCGTCATCGCGTACCGCCATCATCCCCAGGCCGATCTTGCTGTGCTTCAGCCACGTCGAGATCGCCACCGTGACGACGAGGACGCCGAGGGTCACGAAGTACGGGCCGGAGAAGTCGTATTCGCGTAGCGCCTCGGCCGTGAGGGAGGTGATTCGGGGCCTCACATTGCCCACCGTGAGGAAGATGGCTACGCCGAGGGCGAGCGTCCCGATCGTGAAGTAGATGTCGCGGAACCGCAACATGGGCACGCCCACCACGGCCGCGAACACCGCTGTGACCAACAGCGCCGCCACGACAGACACAGCCAGGTGCTGGCCCCCAAGCCACAGCTCGCGGGTGGTCAGCGCGCCAAGGCCGAAGAACACGGCATGACCCAAACTGATCTGGCCGGCGAAACCACCGAGGATGTTCCAGCTCGAGGCGAGCGCGGCCAGCGTCATCGTCTGGATGGCGATGGTGAGGAGATGTTGGTTGTCCGATCCAAACCCGAGCCCCACAGCGAGCACCAGGACCGCAAGGCCTGAGACGATTCCGGGAAGACTCCTAGGCATGGGCACTCCCGAAAAAGCCTTGGGGGCGGATGCTGAGGACCAGGAGGAAGAGAACGAGTGCGGCGATCTCGCGGTACTCCCCACCCAGCCAGACCGCGGCGAGGCTCTCGGTGAGCCCGAGGAACAGCCCGGCCAGGATGATTCCCCGCATGCTGCCCAGACCGGCCAGCACCACCACGATCAGGGCCTTGAGGGTCCAGCCAAGGCCAATGCTCGGGCTCACGCTGTATCCAAGGCCGATCAGCGATCCGGCCAAAGCCGCCAGGCCGGCGGAGAGGGCGAATGCGGTCAGGTAGACCCGTCCCACATTCACGCCGGTCAGAGCGGCCCGGGTCCAGTCCTCCGAAGTGGCGCGTAACGCCAGCCCGAAACGGGTGCGGGTCAGAACCCATTCGAGGAGGAGGGCGGCGACGACCGCAACCGCGAGACCGGCCAGCCGGACCACTGGCACCCTCAGCCAACCGATGGTGATCGCATCGGAGGAGTAGGCCGTGGAGATGGTGCGCTCGTCTCCGGTGAACAACCTGACCGCCAGAGCCTGAAGCACCAGCACCAGCCCGAATGAGAGCAGTAGGGAGTTCTTGATTCGAGGGCCGAGTGCGAGTCGGGTTACGTGCCTGAACAACGTGAAGTAGAGGATCACCCCGAAGAGAAACAGGCCTAGGAAGACGAGCGGGATGGACGCGAGCGGGTCCAAGCCCCAGACTGTGAAGGCGAAGAAGGCGGCGTAGCCGCCCAGCATGAGCAGCTCGCCATGGGCGAAGTTCAGCACCTTGAGCACTCCGAAGGCGAGGGCGAGGCCGAGTGCGACCAGCCCGTACATGCCTCCGACGAGTAGCCCCGAGACGGCACTCTGCAGGATCAGCCGGCTCATAGGCTGAGATACGCTTCCCGTACCCTGGCATCGGTGGCGAGGCGGCTGCCGGGCCCGTCGACGACGATCCTGCCCATTTCGAGGATGTAGGCGTGGTCGGCCAGATCGAGGGTCTTTTCGACATGCTGCTCCACCATCAGGACGGCAACCCCTTTTTCCCTGATCGTGGAGATCACCCCGAACGTGTTCTCGACCACGATCGGTGCGAGGCCGAGTGACGGCTCGTCGAGGATGAGGAGGCTGGGCCGGGCCATCAGCGCCTTGGCGATGGCCAGCATCTGCCGCTCGCCCCCACTCAGGGTGGCGGCCCTCTGAGTCGGTCTCTCGGCGAGGAATGGGAAGATCTCGAAGACCTCCGACTTGGTCTTGTCGGCGGCCGAGCGGGCCCGACGCGTGAAGGCGCCCAGCTCGAGATTCTCCTCAACAGTGAGAGTGGCGAAGGTGGCCCGCTCCTCTGGGACCATGACCACGCCCCTCTCGACCACCTCGTGGGTCTGCAATCCGAGGAGCGGATCGCCCCCGAATGTGACCGTTCCACCGGTGACAGGGAGAAGTCCCATGAGCGCGAGCAAGGTGGTTGTCTTTCCGGCGCCGTTGGGTCCGAGGATGGCGACGATCGAGTTCTCGGGGACCTCGAACGAAATGCCCCAGACCACCTGAAGGTCCCCGTAGGCAACCTCGAGACCGTCAACGACCAGCATGGCCGGTTCCCAGATATGCCTCGATGACGGCCGGATCTCGGACCACATCTTCGACCGATCCCTCGACCAGCTTTCTGCCGGCATCCAGGACCACCACCCGATCGCATGCACCGGTGATCGCCTTGATGATGTGCTCGACGAGGACGACGGTGACTCCGGAGGCATTGATCGACTTGACGATGTCCACGGCATCGGGGATCCCACTGCTGGCGATGCCGGCCATGAACTCGTCGAGCAGCACGAGCTTCGGCTGGCCGGCGAGCGCTCTCCCCACCTCCAACCACTTCCGCTCCAGAATCGTGAACGACTCGGCCCTGACGCCGGCCTTGCCAGCAAGACCCACCTTCTCGAGGACGGCCATGGCCTCAGTCCTGCTGGCTTCGTCCCTGGGAGCTCCTTCGCCCCCAAACAGACGTCCGGCCAGGACGTTTTCCAGTGCGGTGAGATGGAGGAAGGGCCGCACCACCTGGAAAGTCCGGGCGATCCCTTTGCGGGCAATGCGGTGCGTGGGGAGATCGGTGATGTCCTCGCCGTCGAAGACAACTCGCCCCCGGTCGGCCTTCACGGTTCCGGTGATCACGTTGAATGCGGTCGACTTGCCGGAGCCATTGGGGCCGATCACACCCAGGATCTCCCCCGGCTGGACGGTGAAGGAGAGGCCGTCGAGGGCTCTCACGCCGCCGAATCCGACGCTGACGTCTACGAGCTCGAGCACCGCGACATCCCGCCCCTGTTCCTGCTCAGAAACGCGGCCACGGGCCTTCCAGGGGTACCTGGCCGGCACCCGGCTGTGACCACGCCGATCCGGGTACTGCCCTGCGACCTCGATCCGACCTGCTCTCGGGAATCGGGTGCCTGCTCATGTGCCACCTCTCTTACGGAGTGAGGCCGTCTGCAACCGGCCGCCGGCTCGGGGAGCCAGAATGTAATGCAAGTCCAGTTCACGTGTCAACGAATCGCATTATGTTGGGTGGATCGCAGAGGGGTCGTGGAGCGGCGATGGCCGTCATTCCGAGGTCCCTTCTTCGAACATCGGTAGGTACTCCTCGCGTAGACGTCTCTTGTCGATCTTCCCGACACTGGTCTTGGGAAGCTCGTCGACGAACTGCACCCGGTCCGGCACCTGCCACGACGCCAGCCGCTGCGAGAGGAACTGCTTGATCTCCTCTTCGGTCACCGTTGCCCCCTGGTGCACGACAACGATGGCGGCGGGACGCTCTCCCCATCGGTCGTGGGGCACTGCGACAATCGCCGACTCGCGGATCGAGGGGTGGGCCGCGAGGTACCGCTCCACTTCTACCGAGCTGATCCACTCCCCGCCCGACTTGACCAGGTCCTTGGTGCGGTCGACGATCTCGAGCGTGCCGTCGGGGGCGACCCGGCCCACGTCACCGGTCCGCAGCCAACCGTCGGCGAACCGGTCCGCGTTGGCATCGTCGTCCGGGTTCAGGTAGGCGGCAGCCACCCACGGGCCGCGGACCTGGATTTCGCCGACCGCGGTCCCGTCCCAGGGGAGGACCATCCCGTCGTCGGAAACGAGTCGAAGCTCCACCGTGGGTGCAGGCACCCCTTGTTTGCCGCCCCGCTCCACGTCGGTGGCCCCGGCCGGGATCCAGTTGCCGGTCCCGCTCGGCGACATCTCGGTCATCCCCCAGCCGTGAAAGAAGTCGATGCCTCGATTCGTGTACCTCTCGATCAGGGCGGGGGGAGCCTCGGCACCGCCGCACAGGATCCGCTCGACCGAGGAGAGGTCGTGCTCGTCGGAGGAGAACGCCGGGTCCATCTGCACCCAGAACGTGGGGATGCCGGCGAGCACTGTGGGCCGCTCTGCCTCGACGAGGCGGGCCACCGCGTCAGGGCTGGTATCGGCCCCGGCGAAGACGAGCGAGGCGGGAGCGAGCCCGGCGGCATAGGGGAGACCCCAGCAATTGACGTGGAACATCGGGGTCAAAGGCAGCACGACATCGCCGTGGCGGACTGCGTGCCCGTCCACCATCAGCTCCGCCATCGAGTGGAGCACCACCGAGCGATGGGAGTAGACCACGGCCTTGGGACGTCCCGTCGTACCGCTGGTGAAGCAGATCGAGGCGGCGTCGTTCTCGTCGACGCCGACCGGCCCCTCCGGTTCTGCCGCGGCGAGAAGCTCCTCGTACCTCGGATCCCGGTCGAATGAGGGGTCGACCTCTGCGCCGTCCTCCATCACCACATACGCACTGACGTCCAGCCGGTGACGAAGCGGGGCCAGAGCCGGTGTGAGCGAGGCGTCGACGAAGATCACGCTGTCGTCGGCGTGCCCCACCACGTACTCGATCACGTCGGCATGGAGCCGTACGTTGACGGCATGGAGCACGCGCCCGGAGGAGGGGACCCCGTAGTAGAGCTCGAGGTGCCGGTGCCCGTTCCAGGCAAAGCTCCCCACCACCGCCCCCTGAGGCACGCCGAGCGAGTCGAGGACCGGCCCGATCCTGGCCGCCCTATCGCCGATGTCGGGCCACGATCTCCGGTCGATGCCGGCGGGCTCGACCGAGACGACTTTCATCCCGTGTCCCAGCGACACGGCGCGCTGGAGAATCATCGGGATCGAAAGTGGTACGTCCTGCATGAGGCCTTTCACAGCCACCATCCTCCATGCGCGGTCTCTCGAATATATCAAGTAGCTTGATAGCGTGAAGGCCGAGAGCCGAACATTCGCGGATGTCGTCGCCATCGACTTCCACGTCCACGTGGAACTCGGCCCCACCGGCGCGGATCATCTCAGCCCCGAGCTGCGACAGGCCGCGATGCGCTACTTCAAAGGGGACCTACGGCTCCCCACCATCGACGAGATCGCCCAGCTCTATCGAGAGCGAAGGATGCTGGCGGTCGTGTTCGGGCTCGACTCGGCACTGACCACCGGCCAGGCCCGCATCCCCAACCAGTTCGTCGTCGAGAAGGCGCGGCAGCACTCCGACGTGCTCATCCCGTTCGCCAGCATCGACCCGCGACGGGGTGGGGAGGCGGTCGCCGAAGCGAAGGCCCTTCTTGCCGAGGGCTCGATCCGCGGCTTCAAGTTCCACCCCAACATCCAGCAGTTCCACCCCAACGACCGACTCGCCTACCCGCTCTACGAGCTGATCGAGGCCTCTGGTGCCGTTGCCCTCTTCCACACTGGGCACAGCGGGATCGGGTCCGGTCTGCCGGGCGGGGGAGGGATACGTCTCAAGTACGGCAACCCGATGGCGATCGACGACGTGGCAGTCGACTTCCCGGAGATGTCGATCGTGATGGCCCATCCCTCTTTTCCGTGGCAGGACGAGGCGCTGTCTATCGCCATGCACAAGCCACAGGTGTACATCGATCTCTCGGGATGGTCACCGAAACGGTTCCCGCCACAGCTGGTCAGGGCCATGGCCACCAACCTGGCGGGCCAGACGCTGTTCGGATCGGACTTCCCCCTGATCACCCCGGATCGTTGGCTGGAGGACTTCGCCACCCTCGAACTGAAGGACGAGGTGAGGTCGGCGATACTGAAGGAGAACGCGCTCCGAATCCTCCGCATCGACGATGCCGCCGAATAGAAGGAGCCGACACCTGTCCTCGGGTGCCGTGCGAGGACGTCCTATCTTGTTCGACCAATGAAAGGAACAGGCGCGGAGCCGAGCATCGCCTCCCTCGCCGTGGCCGCACCGCATCGGCGCCCTCTGGCCCGGGCCAGGTCGCAGCGACTGCTGGTGACCCTCTTCGGTGACTACTGGGCTCTGGGGAGCGATCCACTTCCATCGTCGGGATTGGTGCGCGTTCTCGAGGAGTTCGGCATCGCCAAGGCCAATGCACGAGCCGCTCTGCAGCGTCTCACCCAGAAAGGGGTACTGAGACGGACCAAGGAGGGCCGCCGGACCAGCTATGAGCCGAGCAATGCGACCGTGCGCATCTTGGAGCGGGGTCGGTCGCGCATCTTCTCCCGCGAAGAGGAATTCCCATGGGATGGCAGTTGGACCCTCATCGCTTTCTCGCTCCCAATCGAAGACGGCCCGCTGCGCCGGCTGCTCCGCTCCCGCCTGCGCTGGTTGACCTTCTGGCCCATCTTCGACGCCACCTGGGTCACCCCACATGACCGCTTCGATGCTGCCCACGAGCAGCTCGCCGACCTCGAGATCAGCGACGCTCTGATCCTGCGCACTCGTGATGTCGAGCTGTTCCCCGGAGGCCGCGCTCGTCTCGAGGCCGCCTGGCGACTCGACGAGTTGGCCCGGGCCTACCGCGAGTACCACCGGCGTTTCGCACCGCTCCGGGATCGGGCTCTGGCCGGAGCCGTCTTGCCGAAAGAAGCCTTGGTCGCTCGAGGCGAGCTGGTCGACGATTGGCGGCTGTTGGTGCGCGACGACCCCGACCTTCCGCTCGAGTTCATGCCCGAGGACTTTCCTCGCCGGCAGTCCCGTCAGCTCTTCCTGGAGACCTACGAAGCTCTGACCGAGCCGGCACGGGCTCGGTTCGAAGAGCTCATGGGCCTCGACGAGGAGGACTGACCGGGCGCAGTCACTCGGCGTCGACGCGTCCCAGGTTCCTGGCGGCCGCCATCAAGAGAAGAGCGATCTCGGATCGCCATTTCTCCGGCAACTCGGCAAGTATCGCCATTTCCATCACGTCGACCGCGGCGTCACACCGATCGAGCAGCACGCGACCCGCCTCGGTCAGGTAGGTGGGGCGGATCGTGCGGTGCGACGACGACTGCGCTCGCTCCAGCAGCCCTCTTGCCTCCAGTTCGCTCGTCACCTCGTGCATTGCCTGCGGTGAGACGAACGACCGCCGGGCGAGCTGGGCGTTGGAGTACCCGGTGCGACGTCGGATCAGGCTCAAGGTGGTGTACTGGGCGACGGTGAGGTCGAACTGCTGGAGGATCCCGGAGAGACTCCTACGGATACTCCGCTCCAAGGCGGCGACCGCGTAGCTGAACCGTGGGCCGTCACCCTCCTCGGGCTCGGTCGAGGTCCGGGTGGGCTCGGAGGGGGCGACCGGCTCAGTCATCGCGGAAGATGTGTCGGAGGACGGCTGTCGCCACGCATGCCGGTCTTTCCTGACCTTCCACCGAGAACACGCAGTCGACCTTCATCTGCACTCCCGAAGGGATATCGGTGGCTTCGGTCAGCGTGGCCGACATCCGGAGACGCGAACCAACGGGGACGGGCGAAGGGAATCTCACCTTGTCCAGGCCGTAGTTGATGGATGACTCCCGGTTCTCCACCACCAGGATCTCTTCGAACAAAGGGACGAGCAACGACAGCGTCAGGTAACCGTGGGCGATGGTCGTCCCGAACGGCCCGGACGCGGCCCGCTCCGGATCGGTGTGGATCCACTGATGGTCTCCGGTCACATCGGCAAAGGCATCGATTCGCGATTGACCTATCTCGACCCAGGGGCTGGTTCCCAACTCCTGGCCGACGAGGGCATGGACGTCCCCGGCGCTCTTCACCACCGTGCTCACCTGGCCACCTCCTCTTCGACGGGTGCAGCGTCGGGAAACGTGATCCCGAACGGCTGGGCCAGCCCTTCGAGGCGGGCAGCAAACTCCTCTTCGATGGAGTCAGCGTCCCATCCTCCATCGCTCAGGGCCACGGCAACCTCCTCCGGGTAGCTCCATAGCGCCAGACGATCGCCCCCCAAGGCAATGGTCTGACCCGTGATCGCGGCGCTCGCATCGGAGGCGAGGAACACAACGAGGGGAGCGACATCGTCGACCGAGCCGAGGGCATGTTCTTTGCGAAGCCATTCAGGCAGTGGCTGGTCTCCGCTCTCCCATGCCTCGATGTAGGGGGCGAATGCGGGAATCGTCTTGGTCATCTCCGTCGCCGCGGTGGGGATGATGCAGTTCACCGTGACACCGGAACGGGCAAGTTCCATCGCCCAGGTCCGAGCCATCGCGGTGATCCCCGCCTTGCAGGCGGCGTAGTTGGACTGCCCGAAGTTGCCGTGTTGTCCCGCCGGGGAACCGACCAGGATCAGCCTGCCGCCCTCGCCGGCCTCCCGGAAGTGGACGGCAGCGCTCCGGGCACATGCGAAGGTCCCGCGCAGGTGCACATCGACCACCTGGTCGAATTCCTCGTCGGTCATCTTCCACAGCACCCTGTCGCGGAGCACACCCGCGTTGGTGACCATCACGTCCAGTCGCCCGAATCGCGCCACGGTCGATGCGACCAGGGCGTCGGCGGTCGAACTCTCACCGATGGAGCCGATATGGCTGTCGACGAGACCCCCCTCGGACTCGATTGCCTTCACCGCATCGGCGGTGAGCTCCGGGTCGACGTCGTTGATCATGACCGCCGCCCCTGCCTGACTGAGAGCCCGGGCGTACGACAGACCCAACCCTCGTGCCGCGCCGGTGACGATCGCCACCTTGTCTGTCAGCTTCGTAGCCACCTCCGTGTCGAGGCGGCGATGTTATCAAGCTACCTGATGGCTCGGACTCCAACTGACAGACGCAACACGAAGATGCCCCGATGCCGGGAGCCTGACGCGATATTCGCGGCTAGGCCGTCGCCATCGAGCCCTCGGTCACTTCGGCCTTGTGTGCTGCGAAAGCGCCCAGGACCTCATCCTTCTCCTGCGCCGGTATCTCGAAGTCATCGAGCGTCCGCGCCAGCACGGCAGCCACTTCGTCGAACTCGGCCGATGTGATCCTGAACTCGCGATGCGCCTCTTCGAGGCCCAGTGCCGTGCTGCCGGGCTTGGTCCCGGTGTACTCGAAGGGCCCGCCGGATACGTTGCAGACCCACAGAGTTCGCATGAACTTCAGACCGGGGAGCCGACCCAGGTTGTTGGTGTGCCACTCGCGCAGTGCCGGATTGCTCGAGCCCTGGCCAACGATGGGGTTTTCGATCAGCGCGTCGCTGAATCTGTCCACCACCGCGGCAATGGCGAAGACGCCACCCAGCCTCTCGTACAAACTCGCATCCGCCATTGCTCGACCTCCTCGCAGCTCCGGACTGGCGTCACTGTCTCTATTGCCAGACTATTTGAGTTTTACAACAGGGGACAGGCGGAGTCAATGGTGCCGCAGCAGAGCCGGGCCCGGGTTCACCGGTGCCGGTACGACTCGGAGGTGTCGTCGGGGCTGAGCCCGAGCGGCCCCTCGTCGATGGGCACGCCGAGGCCGAGGACGGACCGGTTGACGTAGGCGAAGTAGCTCACGACCTGGTTCAGGTCGAGGATCTCGCCGTCGTCGAGCCCGGCCTCGCGCAGGGCGACGATGTCCGACTCGTCCACTTCGCCCGGAGTGAGGGTCAGCCGCCGTGCGTACCCGCACATCGCCCGCTCGCGGTCGGTGCGCGGATCCCGTCCCCCTTCGCCGATGCTCGCCGCGGTCAGCTCCTCGGCCAGCGCTTCGTCGGAGAGGATCCGGGCCAGACCGGCCCGGTGATGGACGACGCAGTAGTCGCAATTGTTCAGCGCCGAGACATAGACCCCGACCAACTCCCGCTCCCGGGGCGACAGGGAAATGTCGGGGTTGTGGAGCACCGCCTTGTAGAGGGCGAGATGCCCCTCGAGGGTGCGGGGCCGCAGCGAGTGGATCTGCAGCACGTTGTCGATATGGCCATCGGGGGTGCGGATCGACTCGTAGATGCGCCCCAGCCGTCCCTCGGATTCTTGGGGAGGGACGACGCGGATCCACATCGCCGCGACGCTATCACCCATTTCTACATCGGATGTTCCAGCGGATCGGGCCGCCGCGGTTGGCGTCGCGCTCGACTGACCGGAACCCGACGAGACCCAACATGACCGGTCGAGTCGCGGAATCAACCTCTACCGGGATTCCCAAGGTTCCCATCGGGCCCGTCGGGGCTCGGCCCGGGGCCGGGACCGCTCTGGCCACTTCGAGGCAATGACGAGGAGGACAACGATGCAACCCCTGCGAACCAAGTCGTCAAGACGGTGGATCACCCGGCTGGCCGGTCTCACGCTGCTCCTGGCCGCCTGTGCCGGTGAGACCGGCGGCACCACCACCACCACCCAAGGGGAGACGCCCACAACCGAAGTGCCCGCCGAGACGACCTCGACCGAGTTCCAGCCGACCGAAGGTGAGTGCCCCGACGCCTTCTGCGTGCTCTATCACGTACACCCCGATGCAGCCTGGTCGGACGGGACGCCGGTCACCGCCGACGACTTCGCCTTCACCTTCGAGACGACGATGAACCCGGTCCTCGACATCACCAGCCGGGACGGCTACGACCAGATCACCGGATACGAGGTGATCGACGACAAGACCATCCTCTTCTCCTTCGGCCAGGTCTATGCGCCCTGGCAGTCGCTGTTCCTCAGTCCCGGGATCATGCCCAAGCACATCCTCGAGAACCAGCCGTTCAATGCGATCTGGGACGAGCTGATCACGGTGGGGAGCGGTCCTTTCGTCATGACCGAATGGGTGCTCGACGAGCGAATCACCTTGACCCGCAACCCCGACTACTGGGCCTCGGAGGACAGGCTCTCCGGATCGCCGCTGGGTGACGTCCAGACCATAAACGTCGTCTTCCTGGAAGACTCCCAGACTCAGATCCAGGCGTTGCGGGGCCAGGAGATCGACATGTTCTACCCCCAGCCTCAGGTCAATCTCGTCGAAGAGGTCAGCGCGATCGACGGCGTGGAGTGGGAGGCCAGCCTCGGCCCCACCTGGGAGGTGTTGAGCATCAACCACAGCGATCCGCTTCTCTCCCAGCAATTCGTCCGTGAGGCGATCGCGATGGCAATCGACCGCGACTCGATCGTCGATGTCGTGGTCCGTCCGATCGCCGCTGACGCCGTCCCGCTCAACAACACGGTGTGGATGGTGGGCACGGCCAACTACGAGGACCACTTCTCGCAGTATCCGTACGATCCGGCCGCGGCCGAAGCACTGCTCACCGAGAATGGATGTGTCCGCGGCGCAGACGGCATCTACGAATGCGGCGGCGAGCGGCTCTCCTTCAACTGGACGACGACCGCGGGCAACGAGGCGCGGGAGCTCCAGTTCGAGCTGGCCCAGGCCAACCTGGCCGCGGTCGGCATCGAGGTCAATGCGGCGTTCGGCCCGGCCTCGGAGGTGTTCGCCGACGACTTCCTCTACGGAGACTCGTCGGTATGGCAGCTGTTCAACCACGGGTGGGTCGGGTCGCCCGACCCGGTCGGAGGCAACACCACCTTCTACTGCGAGGGCGATGCACCCAGCGGTTTCGGGGCGCTCAACGTGACCCGCTACTGCAACGAGGAGGTGGACGAGCTGATCCGACAGACCGACTCCGAGCCGGACCCGGCTGCCCGTGCCGCCCTCTACAACCAGGCGGACAGCCTCTACCTGGCCGAGGTGCCGGTGGTCCCCTTCTATCAGAAGCCGACCTTCTTCGCCTGGAACAGCAGCATCATCGGACCACAGGACAATGCCACCCAGCAGGGCCCGTTCTGGAACATCGGGTCGTGGACCGGGCAGGACACCGTCACCTTCGGCGCCGACCAGCAGCCCGAGTCGATGAACATCTGGGAGCCGGACGGCAATCTGTTCGCAGCCAACCTGATCGCCACCGCGGTCCTGGAAGGCGCCTACGGGGTCGCCCCCGACTTCTCCTACGTGCCCCAGCTGATCGAGAGCGCCGAGCCGATCGTTCCTGCCGGCTGAGCCGCGGACGATCCGGCACCGAAGAGGGGGGCCGTCTCCGGACGGCCCCCCTCCGGTGCAAGGGGCGGGCGGCACGGCTAGAACTAGGGCACATTGAGCCCGACCCCGCCGATCGCGAGCGATCTGGACATCGCCCGCACCGCCAAGCTGAAGCCGATCACCGATCTGGCCCGTGAGGCGGGGCTGCACGAGGACGAGGTCATCCCCTTCGGCGCAAGCAAGGCGAAGATCCACCTGGACGCGTTGCGCCGGGTCGCTGCCCACCCGATCGGCAAGTACATCGATGTCACCGCGATCACCCCCACCCCGCTGGGCGAGGGCAAGACCACGGTCGTGGTCGGTCTGGTCCAGGGTTTGGGCATGCTCGGGCACCGGTCCATCGCCTGCATCCGTCAGCCGAGCATGGGCCCCACCTTCGGGATCAAGGGTGGCGCCGCCGGAGGCGGATACAGCCAGGTGGTCCCGATGGACGAGTTCAACCTCCACCTCACCGGCGACATGCACGCCATTTCCGTGGCTCACAACCTGGTGGCGGCCGCCATCGACGCTCGCTGGTATCACGAGGGCAGGCTCACCGACGACGACCTGGGCCGGCTCGGGCTGAAGCGTCTCGCCATCGACCCCGACCGGATCGGTTGGCGCCGGGTCGTCGACGTCAACGACCGGGCATTGCGCAACATCGTCATCGGCCTGGGCGGGGCCGCGGACGGGCGACCCCGGGAGAGCGGATACGACATCACCGTGGCCAGCGAGCTGATGGCGATCCTCGCCCTCGCCGACGGGGCGGACTACAGCTCGGCGATGCGCAACCTGAGAGAGCGGGTGGGACGGGTGGTCGTCGGCCTTTCCAAGGACGGCGCACCGATAACCCTCGACGATCTGGGCGTTGCCGGTGCGGTCGCGGTGCTGTTGAGGGATGCCCTCCACCCCAACCTGATGCAGACGCTGGAGGGCCAGCCCGCCTTCGTCCATGCCGGCCCGTTCGCCAACATCGCCCATGGCAACTCGTCGATCCTGGCCGACCGCCTCGCCCTCCACCTCGGCGACTACGTGGTGACCGAGTCCGGGTTCGGGGCCGACATGGGCATGGAGAAGTTCTTCGACATCAAGTGTCGCGTGTCCGGGTTGCACCCCGATTGCGTGGTGATGGTGGCGACGATCCGGGCGCTGAAGACCCACGGCGGCGGTCCCAAGGTGGTCGCGGGGCGACCGCTCGACCCGGTTTACACCGAGGAGAATCTCCCGCTCCTCCAGGCCGGCCTGGGGAACCTGGAGGCGCATCTCGCCATCGCGGCCAGATTCGGGGTCCCGGTCGTGGTGGCGATCAACCGTTTCCCCACCGACAGCGAGCACGAGCTTGCCCTGGTCCGCAAGTCGGCCGTGGAAGCGGGCGCCTTTGCCGCGGTGACCACCGACCAGCACGCACTCGGCGGGGAAGGGGCACGCGATCTCGCCGCCGCTGTGGTCGAGGCGAGCAACACCCCGAGCGACTTCCGCTTCCTCTACCAACTCGACCGCCCGATCAAGGAGAAGATCGCGGCCATCGCCACCCAGGTGTATCGGGCCGGCGCGGTCGATTACCTGCCCCGGGCCGAGGCGCAGATTGCCGACTTCGAGGCTGCCGGCTTCGGCTACCTGCCCATCTGCATGGCCAAGACCCACCTCTCCATCAGCGACGACCCGTCGGTGAAGGGCGCCCCCGAGGGCCACACGGTCACGGTCCGTGAGGTCCGTGCCTCGGTCGGCGCCGGCTTCATCACCCCGATCCTCGGAGAGATGCGAACCATGCCCGGGCTGGGAGCGACCCCCGGGTTCATGACCGTCGACATCGACGAGGATGGGGAAGTGGTCGGGCTCACCTAGCCCGGGGCAATTTCCTTCCTAATGCAGGGCGTCACGTATACGTGACGCCCTGCATCAAGAAGGCGGTTCCAACCCCGTCACCCGCTGCTCCCCGGTGTAGACCGTGAAGCCGGTGGGGCGGAGGAAGCCGATCACGGTCATGGACAGCTCTTCGGCCAGCTCCACCGCCAGGGTGGAGGCGGCGGAGACCCCGCACACCAGGGAGAGCCCGGCCACCGCCGCCTTCTGCACGATCTCGAACGAGACCCGACCCGAGACGAGCAGCGCCATGTCACGTATCGGCCATGCGGTCCTGGCGAGATGACCGACCAGCTTGTCCACCGCGTTGTGCCGGCCCACGTCCTCCCGCACCGCCACCAGCGACCCGTCCGTCTCGAAAGCGGCGGCGGCGTGGATCCCCCCGGTGGAGCGGAAGGCCGGCTGGACCTCGATGAGACGGTCGGGCAGGCCGAGGAGGACGTCCCGGGACACTTCGGGGCCGGGCGGAGGCACCGCCCCGGTCACCCGGATCGCGTCGATCGACGCCTTGCCACAGACGCCGCAGGATGAGGTGGCGTAGAAGTTGCGCTGAAATCGGGCGGGGTCGACGTTCACGCCCGAGGCGAGCCGGACGTCCCAGCGACCTTCGCCCAGGTCCTCGACCGAGGCCACCTCTCCGGGCCCGGTGACGATGCCTTCGGTGATGCAGAAGCCAAGTGCCAGCTCGGCATCGTTGCCCGGCGTTCGCATGACCACCGCCATGGAGGTGCCGTCGAGCCGGATCTCCACAGGCTCCTCCACGACCAAGTGGTCGTCGAGCCTCTCCGCGTCTTCTCGCACCCGGATCACCGTGCGTCCAGCCA
>DASUSU010000218.1:0-3174 GCA_036374915.1 Acidimicrobiia bacterium
TCGTCCCGCCGAATCGGGGCAGGCGATCAGGCGACGGCGTGAATGCGAGAGCTGTGCCCAGAGATTCACCACCTACGAACGGGTCGAGCCCCAACTGGTGGTTCGGAAGCGGGACGGGCGCCTCGAGCAGTTCTCCACCGCCAAGCTGGTCGCCGGGATATCGGCGGCTCTGGCCGATCGTCCGGTGTCGGACTCGTCGATCAGACGGCTGGGAGAGGAGGTGGAGGCCTCGCTCCGGTCAGGAGGGGGGCAGGTCAGCTCCGAGGACATCGGCGCAGAGGTGCTGGCACGTCTCCGTGCCCTCGACGAGGTGGCCTATCTGCGCTTCGCCTCCGTCTACAAGGACTTCCAGGATGCCGCCGACTTCGAGAAGGAAGTAGCCGCCCTGGAGTCAGCCGAGTAGACGATCCAGCTTCTCTGTGGCGTCGCCGATCTGACCCGAGATCGATACGGAGAGAGCGGCGAAGTCGTCGAGCATCGCATTTCTGACGGCGAGGAGGTCGGCGCGCAGCCTGCCCACGACCTCGACCGCCATCGTCCTGTTTCCGGTGCGAAGCGCATCGAGGTAGCCGATTTGGACCGTCTCGAGTTGGGAGCCGACCAATCCGAGGGCGGCCGACGTCTGCTCCCCGGCTTCGAGCTGCAAGCTCGCCACCATCGACTCGAACCCGGCGCGCCATTCGGTGAAAGTCTCGGTCGCGGTAGCCAGATCGGTCAGCTCGTGGTCGGTCTCGAGCAAGGGAAGACTGAGTGCGGGCTCCAGGGCGGTCCGGTAGGCGGTGGCGTCCATGAGATGCCGGGACGCGTCGATTATCAGCCCGGCCGCGTCGGCGGCGGCGGTGCGGTCGGTGGCGTCCGTGGCGGGGAGGCCGGCAGAGGCGGCGAACAACGCTCGCGCCTGTTCGCCCATGGCGAAGTACACCGAGGCGTCCCGGTTCGCTTCGGGGAGCCGGTCGGCGTCGAGGTCGTCGACAAGTGGCCGCACCTGGGCGATCGTGGCCGAGAGATCCTCGGCTTCGGCTCGAACCTGTTCGAGCGCGCTGGATGCACTTCTGTCCGGCTGCCGGGACAGCCACCAGGCTCCCGCGGCGGCGCCCGTCGCCAGCACGATGAGCAACGCAACCATCGGCCATCGGAACCTGCGAGCCCGCAGGTGCTTGTCGGCGAAGGCCTGCGGGGCCCAGTCGGCCAGTGAGGGAGCGTTCAATTCCGTCGAATCCCATATGTCCTGAACCAGCTCGCCGGTCGGATGTGCATGCCTGCTGTGCTTGCCGACGGGGAGCGCTATCAGCCCGGTCGTCTCGTTCGCATCGCCGACGAGCGCCGGCTGGCCGACCGACTCGGGAGTCGGGGTGGTGGTCCACGAGCGGGACGGAGAGTCGAAGAATCCGAGTGACTCCATCGAGGCGAGACGCATGAAAACGCGCTTGGGATGGGAGGTGGCAGTCATAGGGCACACTCATTTACAGTCGTCAGGTCATCCCGCCCGATGCCCCGTGACACCGATATGCAGGCTAATTTCAAAAGACTCGATCCGGAAGTGGAAATACCCACGCGTTCTCATATCGGCGACGCAGCGGTCGATCTTCAGGCCAGATATGACATAACTCTCGAACCGGGGGAAAGGGCGGCAGTGCCCACCGGGCTCGCCGTGGCGATCCCGGAGGGGTTCGCCGGGCTGGTCCTCCCTCGCAGCGGCCACGCCCGTCGTCTCGGTGTGGGCGTGGTCAACGGTCCCGGCCTCATCGATGCCGGCTACCGGGGGGAGGTCTCGGTCCTCCTCATCAACCATGGTGCGGAGAGCGTGAGCTTCTCCCGTGGCGACCGGATCGCACAGCTGGCGGTCGTGCCGATCGCCGAGGTCGATTGGGTCGAGGTGGACGAGCTCGACCAGACATCGAGAGGGCCCGACGGCTTCGGTTCGACCGGCACCTGACCCGTTTGGCTGGCACCGAGGGTCGGTTAGAATGCCCTTCCCGTGCGGAAGTAGCTCAGTTGGCTAGAGCGCAACCTTGCCAAGGTTGAGGTCGCGGGTTCGAATCCCGTCTTCCGCTCCGACGATGTCGAGTCGTCCGGGTCTCGGCGACGTGGCCGAGTGGTTAGGCGCGGGTCTGCAAAACCCGTCACACCGGTTCGATTCCGGTCGTCGCCTCCAAATTGGAGAGCGCGGGCCCTTAGCTCAGTCCGGCTAGAGCGCTTGCTCGACACGCAAGAGGTCACTGGTTCAAGTCCAGTAGGGCCCACAGAGACAAACCCCCGCACTTGCGGGGGTCTCTCTTTGGGTTCCAGGCACGTCATCCACTACTTCGGGCCAGAGCTATCATCGAGCAGATACCCGAGACAGGAGCGACCGGTTAATGGCCATGTCAAAAGAGCACAAAGAGGCCCTGGCGCGGGGGAGACTTGAAGCCCGTTCGATCAAGGCCTATTTGAACGCTTTGGATGCCAGGAGACCGGGTCGCCCGGTCACAAAGGAGAGTCTCGAGCAGCGACTCGGCCGGATCAACGCCAAACTCGAGGCAGAGGACGATCCGTTGAAGCGACTGGACCTCATGCAGTCGAAGGGTGATATCGAGCGAACGCTGGCCAGTGTCGACAAGGGGTCGAATCTCGAAGAGCTGGCCACCGGGTTTGTGAACCATGCCAAGTCTTACTCCGAGCGCAAAGGGATCAGTTACTCGACCTGGCGCCAATTCGGTGTGCCCGCCGACCTCCTACGCCGGGCGGGGATCCCGGAAACGCGTCGACGCGCCTAATCCCAGCCCAACTCCTCGAGACGCTCGTCGTCGATCCCGAGATGATGGGCGATCTCGTGTAGCACCGTCCTCCGGATCTCCTCCGCGAGCTCGCGGCTGTTCAGACCCAGGTCGAGATGTGGCTTGCGGAACACGACGATCCGATCGGGGAGGGCTCCCCAGTAGTCGCCCGAGCGCTCGAGAAGCGACACCCCCTCGTACAAACCGAGTACGTCTCCCTGCTCGGGTGAGGGTTTCTCCTCCACCACGACATGGAGATTGTCCAAGCGCTCAACCACCCAGGTGGGCAGACCCTCCAGGGCCCGATCGACGACAGCATCGAAGTCGGCGCGCTTCACCCCTCGATTGAAACACGAAACGGCCGGGAGCGGCTCAGGCCTCGATCGAGCGAGCTCCGAGGAATGCAACGACATAGCCG
>DASUSU010000219.1:0-10637 GCA_036374915.1 Acidimicrobiia bacterium
GCGAGGTCCCGTCCGGCGCCCGCGTACTCGACGACGCCGCCGAGACCGTCGTGCTCCCGACCCGCGACCCGCACGAGGCTCTTGTCGGACTCTTCGCGCGGGACCGGCAGCACGTGTTCCTCGAGGGCGGGCCGACGCTGGCGGCCGCGTTCCTGAGCGCCGGGCTCGTCGACGAGGTCGTCACCTACGTCGCCCCGATGCTCCTCGGCGCCGGCCGCAACGCCGTCGCCGACCTCGGCATCAGCACCATCAGCGACGCGCTCCACCTCGACGTCACCGACGTGACGGTCCTGGGTGAGGGCGCCGACACCAACGTGCGGCTCACCATGACGCCGCCTGACCGACCCGTCACGAAGGCAGGGGACGAGTAGATGTTCACCGGAATCGTCGAGGAGCTCGGCACCGTCGAGGGGGTCGAGGAGCAGCAGGACGCGATCCGCCTGACCGTGCGCGGCCCGCACGTCACGGTCGACGCCGGGCTCGGCGACTCGATCGCGGTCAACGGCTGCTGCCTGACCGTCGCGCAGCGGGACGGGGAGACCTTCACCGCCGACGTGATGCGCGAGACGCTGGAGAAGACCTCGCTGGGGGTGCTCGAGGTCGGCCACCGGGTCAACCTCGAGCGGGCGGTCACGCCGCAGACCCGGCTCGGCGGCCACATCGTGCAGGGCCACGTCGACGGCACCGGAGCGATCCTCGCCCGCGCCACCAGCGAGCACTGGGAGCTCGTCGAGGTGTCGCTGCCGGCGGAGCTCGCCCGGTACGTCGTCACGAAGGGCTCGGTCTGCGTCGACGGAGTCTCGCTCACCGTCGTCGAGGTGAAGGGCGACTCGTTCACGGTGTCGCTGATCCCCGAGACGCTCGCCCGCACCACGCTCGGCCTCAAGGAGGTCGGCGACCCTGTCAACCTGGAGGTGGACGTGATCGCGAAGTACGTCGAGAAGCTGCTGCGGGCCCGGCTGTGACGGTCGCCGCCACCTCCCAGGGTGGTCTCGACACGATCGAGCGGGCCGTCGCGGACATCGCGGCCGGCAAGGCCGTCGTGGTCGTCGACGACGAGGACCGCGAGAACGAGGGCGACCTCATCTTCGCCGCCTCCAAGGCGACACCGGAGCTGATGGCCTTCACGATCCGCTACAGCTCCGGGGTGATCTGTGCGCCGATGATGGCCGAGACCCTCGACCGGCTCGGCATCCCGCTGATGACCCCGCACAACCGGGACCGGCACCGCACCGCCTACACGGTGTCGGTCGATGCCCGGGACGGCGTCAGCACCGGCATCTCCGCGGCGGACCGCTCGCACACCGTGCGGACGCTCATCGACTCGGCGACCGAGCCGTTCGAGGTCACCCAGCCCGGCCACGTGTTCCCGCTGCGCTACACCGAGGGGGGCGTGCTGGTCCGGCCCGGTCACACCGAGGCCGCCGTCGACCTCGCCCGGCTGGCCGGACTGACCCCGGCCGGAGTGATCGCCGAGGTCGTCAACGACGACGGGACGATGATGCGAGGCCAGCAGCTACGCGACTTCGCCGACGAGCACGGCCTGCTGATGATCTCGATCGAGGACCTGATCCACCACCGCCGCCGGCACGAGAACCACGTGGAGCGGGCCGCCGAGACCCGGCTGCCGACGAAGGTGGGCGACTTCACCGCCTACGGCTACCGGATCACCATCGACGGCTCCGAGCACGTGGCGCTCGTCCACGGCGACATCGGCGACGGCTACGACGTGCTGACCCGGGTCCACTCGGAGTGCCTCACCGGTGACGTGTTCGGCTCCCACCGCTGCGACTGCGGCCCCCAGCTCGACGAGGCGATGGAGCGCATCGTCGCCGAGGGGCGCGGGGTCGTGGTCTACCTGCGCGGTCACGAGGGCCGCGGGATCGGCCTGGTCGCGAAGCTGCAGGCCTACCAGCTCCAGGACGAGGGATTCGACACGGTCGACGCCAACGTCAACCTCGGGCTGCCGGTCGACGCCCGTGACTACGGCGTCGGCGCCCAGATCTTGTACGACCTCGGCGTCCGCTCGATGCGGATCATGACCAACAACCCGACCAAGCGGGCCGGGATCGAAGGCTACGGGCTGCGCATCCTGGAGCAGGTTCCGCTGTTCGTCGACGCCAACGACGAGAACCGGGGCTATCTCATGGCGAAGGCGACCAGGCTCGGTCATCAGATGGATCTGGGCCAGGGAGCATGACCCGGATCGTCGAAGGCGACCTGGACGGGTCGGGGCTCGAGGTGGGAATCGCCGTGGCCACCTGGAATCGCTCGGTGACCGACCGGCTTCTCGACGCCGCGCTGGCCCGTCTCGAGGAACTGGGTGCCGGGGTCAAGGTGCTGCGGGTTCCCGGAGCCCTCGAGCTCCCCATCGCCAGCCTCGCCCTGGCCGAAGCCGGCTGCGATGCGGTGGTGGCGATCGGGACCATCGTCCGTGGCGACACCGATCACTACGAGATCGTGGTCCGCGAGTCGACGGCGGGGATCGCCCGGGTAGCCCTCGAAAAGGGGATCCCCGTGGCCAACGCCATCCTGGCGGTCAACGAGTTCGCTCATGCCGTGGAGAGGGCGGGGGCGGGGCCGGCCAACAAGGGATTCGAGGCGGCCGAGGCGGCGGTCTCCACCGCAGTCGCACTGAGGGAGATCCGTAGTGGTTGAGCCGGGACTACCGATTGCGGGCTCTCCACTGGTATTCTCGATCTCACAATCGATGGCAAGAGCGGAGGCGCTGCTTCCCCACCCGGCCGCCGAGTGGTCCTCGGGACCCGAACAGGCGAGCCGCGGTCCGATCACCCGCCCGATTCCCGTCCCCGGGGGCCGGCCGGGGCTGATGGCAGCAGGTCTTCCCCCTGTTGCCTTTTTCTTTTCCGACAATGGTTGACCAATCAGGAGGTAAGAGCATCAACGAGCTCCGTGTGAACGGCGCGATCAGGGCCAAAGAAGTGCTGGTCATCGCACCAGACGGCGCACAGATCGGGGTGAAGAAGCTGAACGAGGCCATGTGGCTCGCCGAGCAGCTCGATCTGGATCTCGTCGAGGTGGCACCCAATGCCAAGCCGCCGGTGTGCCGACTGATGGACTACGGGAAGTACAAGTACGAGCAGTCGGTGAAGGCACGCGAAGCCCGGAAGAAGCAGACCCGGACCACCATCAAAGAGCTGCGCATGAAGGTGCGGATCGGAGACCATGACTTCGACATCACCCGTCGCAAGGCTCAGGAGTTCCTCGAGGAAGGGGACAAGGTCAAGGTGACCATCCGCTTCCGAGGGAGGGAGCAGGAGCGCCCCGCGTTCGGCAAGGAGTTGCTGGACAAGCTGGCGGAGGAATTGGCGGAGGTGGCGGTCACCGAGCAGAACCCGAAGCTCGAAGGACGAAGCATGACGATGGTCCTGGCTCCCACCCGGAGGGCGAAAGCCGCGGTCGAGCCCGCCGAGGAAGAGCAGTTGGAGCAGTAGGAGGTAGCCGTGCCCAAGATGAAGACACACAGTGGCGCCAAGAAGCGGATCAAGGTCACCGGTTCGGGCAAGTACATGAGACGCCAATCCGGACGAGGGCATCTGCGGCTCGCCAAAGGCAAGGACACCTACCGGCGCCGGTCCGGCGAGGTCGAGCTCGCACCCGGAGACGCCAAGGTCGCAAAGAAGCTGCTTGGTCGATGAGGACCCAGGAGGTATGAAGTGGCACGTGTGAAACGGGCTGTCCACGCCAAGAAATCTCACAAGAAGGTGCTCGATCGGGCCAAGGGCTACAAGGGGGCGCGCAGCCGTCGCTACCGCACCGCCAACGAGCAGGTGATGCATGCGATGCAGGACGCCTACCGGGACCGGCGGGCCCGCAAAGGCGAGTTCCGTCGCCTCTGGATCTCACGGATCAACGCGGCGGCCCGTCAGAACGGGACCACCTACTCCCAGTTGATCGCCGGGCTGAAGGCCGCCGAGATCGAGGTGGATCGGAAGATGCTGGCGGAGATGGCAGTGAACGACCCCGGCGCCTTCACCCAGCTGGTCGAGGCCTCTCGCAAGAGCTGACCGGGCGGCCGGACATGGAGCCGCTCGGCCGTCGCAACCGGAGAGTGGTCGAGACGGCCCGGCTGCACCGGAGCCGCATTCGTCGCCAGACCGGCCGAACCATCATCGAGGGCCCGAATCTGCTCGAGGAGGCTCTCCGCGCCGGTGTGATCCCGGAGGTCGTGTTCGCACTCGTCGGCGACCACCGATCGGCTGAGCTGGCTGCCGCTCACGATTTCGAGCTCGCCACGGTCGACGCCGCCGCCCTGGAGCGGATCGCCGCCACGGAGAGCCCGCGCGGTCCGGCCGCGGTGATCGACGTGCCGGCTCCGGCAAGGATCGGGGCCAGACCCGCGGTCGTCGCCTGGGAATTGTCCGACCCGGGGAACGTGGGGACCTTGATCCGAACCGCTGCGGCATTCGGATGGGACTTCGGCCATATGCCGGGCACGGCCGACCCGTGGGCTCCCAAGGTCCTCCGAGCCGGGGCCGGTGGTCACTTCCGGGTCTCGATCGGCCAGGTTGGGTCGGTCGGGGAACTGGACGACGCCGGGCTGACCACTGTTGCCACGGTGGTCAGCGGGGGCGCCGCTCCCGACTCCCTCGGCTCGGGTCGCTTTGCGGTGCTGGTGGGCGAGGAGACGGCCGGGTTGCCCGCCGAGGTGGTCGCGGCGGCAGCCCTGCGTGTCACCGTCCCCATGCCGGGAGGCATGGAGAGCCTGAACGCGTCGGTAGCCGCCGCAATCGTGATCTACGAGCTCTCCAGGCACTGACCACTCACGGCCGGCCACCGACAGCCGACTACCGACTACCGATAGCGTCCTAACCTGCCGCCGACATGGACCCAGGTTCGATGCTCGATGATGTGCTGGCCGCGGCGCCCCAGGCGATCGACGGCGCCGCCTCGCTGGAGGAGCTCGACCGCGTCGAGAGCAGCCTCCTCGGCAAGTCGTCGACGATCGGCGAGGTTCGCCGGTCGATGGGCGCCCTGGACAACGAGGAGAAGCCCCGGGTCGGGGCTCGGCTGAAAGCGGCCACCGAGCAGATCCAGGGGTTGCTCTCGGCGCGACGATCGACACTGGAGGCCGAGGAGGAGGAGCGACGTCTCGGCGAGGACAGGATCGACGTCACCCTCGAGTCCTATGTCTTTCCCCGTGGCTCGATGCATCTGATCCAGCAGACGATCGACGAGATCGTGGACATCTTCGTCGGTCTCGGTTACCTGGTGGCCGACGGGCCCGAGGCCGAGCTCGGCTGGTACAACTTCGACGCGCTCAACACCCCGCCGACCCATCCCAGCCGGCTCGAGTCGGACACCATGTATCTCGACTACGGCGAGCCGGGCGACGAGCTGCTGCTCCGCACCCAGACCTCACCGGTCCAGGTGAGATGGATGGAGGAGCACGAGCCACCCGTATACGTGGTCGTGCCGGGCAAGGTGTACCGGCAGGAGACAACCGACGCCACCCATCTCCCGGTCTTCCACCAGATAGGGTCTGGCCGTGGACGAGTCGATCAGGTTCTCCGACCTCAAGGGGACCCTGGCCCACTTCTCCCGTGAGTTCTTCGGGCCCCGGACCGAGGTCCGGCTCCGACCCCACTTCTTCCCGTTCACCGAGCCGAGCGCCGAGTTGGACGTCTCCTGCTTCAACTGCGACGGGGGGGTGCCCGGCTGCCGGGTGTGCGGCGGCGCAGGCTGGCTCGAGATGCTCGGCTGCGGGATGGTCGACCCCAACGTGCTCGAAGCGGTCGGCTACAGCCCTGAGCGCCTCACCGGCTTTGCGTTCGGGATGGGAGTGGAGCGGATGGCGATGGTCCGTCACGGGATCAGCGACATCCGCCACCTCGTCGACAACGACCTCCGGTTCCTGGGGCAATTCCGATGAAGGTGCCCCTGCGCTGGCTGAGGGAGTTCATCGACCTGCCCATCGACGACCCGGCGGAGCTCGGCCTGGTCATCGACATGCTCGGCCACGAGGTCGAGGGATACGAGGTGCTCGGGCCGGAGTGGTCCGATGTCGTGGTGGGCCGGGTGGAGAAGATCGAGGCTCACCCGGATGCGGACAAGGTCCGGGTGTGCCAGGTCGACCTCGGGTCCGGGCCGGAGCAGATCATCTGTGGCGCCTGGAACTTCGACGAGGGCGCCTACGTCGCCGTGGCCCGCCCCGGGGCGATCCTCCCCGGCGGCTTCGAGATCGGGCGCAGGACGATCAGGGGCGTCGAGTCGAACGGGATGATCTGCTCGGAGAAGGAGCTCGGCCTGGGCGAGGACCACACCGGCATCCTGGTGCTCGACGCCGAGCCCGTCGTCGGCTCCGACTTCACCGAGTTGATCGAGTTGCCCGACGTGATCTTCGACCTGGCGATAACCCCCAACCGACCCGATGCCATGTCCCTGGTCGGTCTGGCCCGTGATCTGGCCGCCCATTACCGGATCGAGTACCGGGTGCCACCCCGTCCGCTGCAGAGCGTCCCCGGTGCGACCGCGATCAAGGTGGAGATCGGCGACCCGGTCGGCTGTCGTCGATTCACGGCCCGGGAGATCCGAGGGGTGCGAGTGGAGAGTTCGCCGCTCTGGGTCCGACATCGGCTCAGGAAGGCGGGGATCCGCGCCATCTCCAATGTCGTCGACGTGACCAACTACGTGATGCTGGAGTTGGGACACCCCCTCCATGCCTTCGACGCCGACTCGATCGTCGACGATCGGCTGGTGGTGAAACGGGCCACAGCCGGGGAGAGGCTGATCACACTCGATGACGAGGACCGTGAGCTCGGCGCGGAGGACCTGATCATCTACGACGGCGCCGGCCCGACCTCGATGTCGGGGACGATGGGTGGCGCCCGCTCCGAGGTGTCTTCCGAGACGGTCAACGTCCTGATGGAGGCGGCATCGTGGGACCCGCCGACGATCATGTACATGTCGAGACGGCATGGCCTTCGCTCCGAGGCCTCGACCCGCTTCGAGCGGGGGGTCGACCCGAATCTGACCGACGCCGCCAATGCGAGAGCGGCGGCGATGGTGGTCGAGCTGGCCGGAGGCGAGGTGGCCGAGGGCATGGTCGACGAGGTCGGCACCCTCATCGAGCCTGTGACGGTGGACCTGACGCCGGTGGATGTGGAGCGTCTGCTCGGGCCCGGGTTCGGCAACGACGAGGTGGGCGGGATCCTGACCCGGTTGGGGATGGAGGTGGAGGGCAGTTGGTCGGTGACCGTTCCCACCTTCCGCCCCGATGTGACTCGCCCCGCCGATCTGGTCGAGGAGATCGCCCGCATCCACGGATACGAGAAGTTCGCCGCCACGGTTCCCCCTGGCTCCGCCGGGGGGCTCACGCCCGAGTTGAGACGTCTGCGCGTCCTTCATCGCGCTCTGACCGGTGCCGGGTTGAGCCAGGCGGTGACCCTTCCCTTCGTCAATCTCGACGAGCTCGACGTGATGATCCCACCCGGGGCGACGCCGCTGCTCCGGGTGGTGAACCCGCTCCGGGAGGAGGAGGCGACGCTCCGCCCGTCGTTGCTCCCCGGTCTGCTCGCCTCGGTGAGGTTCAACCTGTCCCATGGCGCCGAGTCGGTCGGGCTGTTCGAGACGGCTCGGGTGTTTCGGGCCGAGCCCGGCTCGGCGGATCCCCGTCTTCCCGAGCAGATCGACCATCTCGCCTGGGCATTGGTCGGCCCGGTCGGGCCTTCGATTCTGGGCGGGGAGCCTCATCTGTCCGACGCCACAGTCTCGCTGGCACTGGCTCGCCTCGTGCTCGCCCGGCTCGGCCACGACGACGCAGAGATCGGCCCCGCCGAGGCGCCCGGGCTCCACCCCGGCCGCAGCGCAGCCATATCGCTCGGGGGGGTGCCGATAGGGCACGTCGGTGAGCTCAGCCCTCGGGCGGGCAGGGCCCTCGGGCTCACCACACGGGTGGCGATCGGCGAATTGGAGCTTGCCCCCCTGCTCGCCCCGGTCGATCTGGTCCAGGCCAGATCGCCCTCGGTGTTCCCACATGTCGACTTCGACCTCTCCTTCCTGATCGCCCTCGATCTCGCGGTCGGGGACCTGATGCGGGCAACCGTGGAGGCGGGAGCCGGCCTGGTCGAGTCGGCCCGGGTCTTCGACCTGTTCACGGGTCCCGGAGTGGGGGAGGGGCAACAGGCGGTGGCCATCACCTATCGGCTCCGTTCCGACGACCACACCCTGAGCAACGAGGAGGTCCAGCCGGTGCGCCGGGCGATGATCACCGCTGCCGAGCGGCTCGGGGCCCGGCTCCGGGGAGCGTGAAGTGGACTTCGGGACCACTCTCTCCGGCAGCCCCGAACATGTCGCCCCAATGCTGCTCGGAGCATATCTCGTCTCGTCGATCGGGGGCGGCGGCCAGGTCAGGGTGAGGATCACCGAGGTCGAGGCCTACAAGGGCTCGGACGACCCGGCGTCGCATGCCTTCCGGGGCCGTACCCGTCGCAATGGCTCGATGTTCGAACGGCCAGGGACCCTCTATGTGTACCGCTCCTATGGGATCCACTGGTGCGCCAATGTCGCGGCCGGGCCCGAGGGGGTCGGTTGGGGGATCTTGTTCCGCGGTGGCGAGGTTGTCGACGGGCTCGGTGTCGCCCGTGCCAGGAGGGGACGGGAGGACGAGCTGGCCAACGGCCCGGGGAAGCTGGCCCAGGCGCTCGGCATCGACCATTCCCACAACGGCAGCTATCTGCTCGACGAGTTGTCGCCGCTCCGACTCGAGCCCGGCTCTCCGCCCGACCTGGTGATGGCGACACCCCGGGTCGGGATCAGCCAGGCCCGGGACCGTCCCTGGCGATTCGTGGCGGTGACCGCCGTCACCGGCCCGGCCGGTCGGGGGGAGACACCACGTTTACCCTCCCCCCGACGATGAGCCCCGACCAACAGCTTCCCCTCCTGCTCCGCTATGCGGACCGGGTGGTCCCCCATGACGACTTGGTGGCCAAGCTGGGGCAGAACCGGCCGCTTCGGGTCAAGCTCGGCCTCGATCCCACCGCCCCATCGGTGACCTTGGGCTGGGCGGTGGTCCTGCGCAAGCTGCGCCATTTCCAGGAGATGGGGCATGTCGCGGTGCTGATCGTGGGCGACTTCACCGCCCAGGTCGGCGACCCCTCCGAGCGCGCCGAGACCAGGAAGAGGCTCACCGCCGAGGAGGTCAACGGGTACGCGGAGAACGTGTTGGGCCAGTTCCGCAAGATCCTCCTCCCCGAGAACCTGGAGATCAGACGCAATTCGGAATGGCTGGCCACCATGGACATGGCCGGGCTGCTCGAGCTGACCTCGGCGGCCACGGTGGCGCAGATGCTGGAGCGGTCCGATTTCGCCAAGCGCTACGAGGAAGGCACCCCGATCTCGGTGATGGAGTTCCTCTATCCCCTCCTCCAGGCCTACGACTCGGTGGCGGTGCGGGCCGACATCGAGCTCGGCGGGAGCGACCAGCTGTGGAACCTGATGATGGGTCGTGTCGTCCAGGAGCGCTACCAGATGGAGCCACAGGTGGCGATGACCATGCCGATCCTGGTCGGGGTCGACGGCACCCGGAGGATGGGCCAGTCGTTGGGAAACTACATCGGGGTCGAGGAGGATCCGGCCGAGATGTTCGGCAAGACGATGAGCATCCCCGACCAGGCGATGCCGCAGTGGTTCCGGCTGGCGGCGGACCTCGATCCCGAAGAGGTGGCGACCATCGAGGCGGGCCTCGCCGCCGGCGATCTCCACCCCGGAGAGACGAAACGCCGTCTTGCCCGGGCGGTCACCGCCCTCTACTGGGGCGAGAGCGAGGCCGACGCCGCCGAGAAGGCCTTCGACCAGGTGTTCAAGCTGAAAGGAATACCGGACGACCTCGAGACGTTTTCATTGCCGGAGGAAGACCCGATCACGGTCCCCGGTCTCATCCGAGACGCTTTCGGCCTCTCCGGCTCGGAAGCGAGAAGGTTGTTGACCCAGGGGGCGGTGAAGGTCGACGGGGAGGTCCTGGAGGCTCAGGAAGCCGCCAGAGCCACCCTGGCGGGCCGGGTCCTGCAGGTGGGCAAACGACGATTCGTGAGACTCGTCGGTTGACTTGACTAACTCCGGGGTATCGTTACTATTCGAGACCCGGCTGGAGAAAACATCTTCGGCCACCCACTGGAGACCGGGACGGCGCCTCTGACGCGTCGCCTCGGATTCACTTTGTATCGGGGCCACGATGATGGATGTCATCGACGGCCCGCCTGACATCAACGGTGGGAGCCTTGGGCTCCTTGACAACTGAACAATGTGCCAAAAGCCAGCATGCACACCCACTTCTCGGCGTGGTCCGCAAGGAGTTCGCCGGTGGGGTGAGTGAGCATTCTGAATACAGCAATCAAGCTCTAGGGCCCCTCACGGGCCCTGGACCCAATTGCAAACTCAAACTGACAGGATTGGCCGGCGCCCTTCGGGGAACCGTGCCTTGAATGTACGTTGGAGAGTTTGATCCTGGCTCAGGACGAACGCTGGCGGCGTGCCTAATGCATGCAAGTCGAGCGACGCACACCGGAGGGGTAACCCACCGGTATGACGGAGCGGCGAACGGGTGAGTAACACGTGAGCAACCTGCCCCACAGACCGGGATAGCCCAGGGAAACCTGGATTAATACCGGATACCCTCG
>DASUSU010000220.1:0-2689 GCA_036374915.1 Acidimicrobiia bacterium
CGTTAGCAGAGCGAACCCGATTCAGAGTGGTCGCGAGAACCTTGCTTGGGGCGGGGGGTTCCAGGGGGGTCGTCCCCCCGGGACTATTACGCGAAGGCGACTGCCACCGCGGCGGCGTAGATGGCAAGCACCACCATGAGCATGGCGTAACCGCGCAGACCCCGGTTCCCGAAGTCCTCGGCAATCTTGGATCCGGAGAGACCAACCGCTCCCAGGAAAAGGACGCTTCCGATCCATTCGGGCATTGCCTACCTCCCATTCCCCACTCGAAGCTTCCCCACCCGCAGAATGTAGTCGATGGCGACGGCGCGATGTGGTGGGAGAGGTGTCAATGCACACCCGTGCATCCCCACTAGCGCGGCCTTAACCTGTTCCCGGTGACCACCCCGCCCCTCCAGGTGCGTGTCGACGCCACGCTGCAACGGATAATCGTGGGATTCCGCCTGGTCAGCGCAGTGTGGATCACCGTGCTCGGCATCGTCGGGGTGGTCAGTTGGGAGGCGGATGTCAGGGTTGTGGTCGGGGCGCTGGCCATGGTCTGGGCCTGGACCCTTCTCACCTTCGTCGCCCTGCGCGCCGGGTGGCTGGAGTCTCTGCTCTGGCTGGTCGTCGACCTGGCCGTGGCCATGGTGGTGGTCGCCCTCGATGCTTTCGACGGCGCCACCCAGGGCAGCTTCGTTGGAGGGTTCCCCACAGCCTCGGTCTTGTTGTGGGGTTACACCTATCGCATTCCGGGCGGCGTGGGCGCGGGTCTGGCCATATCGGCAGCCATCGCCGTCAGCGAGTCGAATCTGACCGGCAACATCACCAACAGCGTCCTCTACATCGCAGTGGGCGGGGTGGCGGCCTGGGCATTCCAGGTGCTGCGCAACAGCGAACTGGGTCGTCTCCGCGCCGAAGCCGAGCTCGAGGAGGAGCGAGGCGCCCGGATCAGGTCGGAAGAGCGGGCCGAGGTCGCGGCCCACCTCCACGACTCGGTCCTGCAGACGCTCGCCCTGATCCAGAAGGGGTCCGCCGACGCCTCCGAGGTGCGTCACCTGGCCCGGGTCCAGGAGCGGGAGCTGCGCGCCTGGCTGCTCGGGGCGAGGGAAGGAGGGGAGACGATGGTCGGCGCCCTCGAGGCGGCCTGCTCCGAGATCGAGCGTCGTCTCGGCGTCGCCGTCGACCTGGTCGCGGTGGGGGACCGCGGGCTCGACGATCGTCTCCAGGCAATGGTCGCCGCGGCCGCCGAGTCGGTGATGAACGCGGCCAAACACTCCGGAGTCGAGACCATCTCGGTCTACGCCGAGGCGGGCGGCGACCCGGTGCAGGTCTATGTCAGGGACCGGGGGGTGGGCTTCGAACCGGGTGCGGTCGGCTCCGACCGGCGCGGGTTGGCCGAGTCGGTGATGGGTCGGATGGAGCGCCACGGCGGATCGGCGGAGATCTCGAGCAGCCCGGGCTCGGGCACCGAGGTGCGGCTCAGCATGCCGGTGCACCGCGACGGGGAGAGGGTGGGATGAGCGAGAAGGTGAGAGTGTTCCTGGTCGACGACCACGATCTGTTCCGGGCCGGGGTCCGGGCCGAGATCGGCGAGCATGTCGAGCTCGTCGGCGAGGCCGACGCGGTCGATGCCGCCATCGAGCTGATCAGGGAGCGTGAGCCCGACGTGGTCCTTCTCGACGTCCATCTCCCCGGGGGTGGGGGTCGGGCGGTCATCGAAGCGGTGCGGGAGACCCATCCCGATGTGCGATTCCTCGCCCTATCCGTCTCCGACGCCCCCCAGGACGTGGTCGACGTGGTCCACGCCGGGGCCAGGGGCTACGTGACCAAGTCGATCCGCTCCGACGAGCTGATCGCCGCCATCGAGAAGGTGTCCAACGACGACGCCGTGTTCTCTCCGAAGCTGGCCGGGTTCGTCCTCGACGCCTTCACCTCCCTCACCGCCTCAGATGTCGACGACGAACTGGCTTCGCTGACTGCCCGGGAGCGCGAGGTGCTCCAGCTCATCGCCCGTGGCTACACCTATCGGGAGACCGGTGAGGCGCTGTTCATCTCGGTGAAGACCGTGGAGAGCCACGTCGGCTCGGTGCTGCGCAAACTGCAGCTGACCAACCGAAACGAGCTGACCCGGTGGGCGGCGAAACGGGAGCTGATCTAGCCACCGACGTCGCCCGCACCACGCCGGGCTTTCGGCCTAGGCTCGTCGGCCTGTCCCAATCGAGGAGAGAATCATGAGCCCGGGGAAGATCGTCATGGCCGTGATCGGAGCGATGTGCGGACTTCTCGCCATCGGTCTGCTCGCCGCCGGAGGCACCCTGCTCTGGGCTTTTGGGACGCAGCGAACCGCCGACGGCTTCTTCACCTCGCCCAGCGTCGGCCTGTCCAGCGACACCTATGCGCTGACCACCACCGAGGTCGACCTGTCCGCCCGCCCGGCCGACTGGTTCCCCTCCTCCCAGTTGGCCACGATCCGCATCGAGGTCGAGCCGGGCGGGGATGCGCCGGTTTTCGTCGGTCTCGGCGATCAGGACGACGTGGAGGCCTATCTCTCCGGTGTCGGTTACGCCGAGGTGACCCGCATCGGCAGCTTCTTCGACGAAGTCAGCTACCGGACCGTGGAGGGCGGGCCGCCGCCCGGCCCTCCCGGTGACGAGGACTTCTGGGTGGCGACCGCAGAAGGGGACGGTGCCCAGACCCTCACCTGGGA
>DASUSU010000221.1:0-2448 GCA_036374915.1 Acidimicrobiia bacterium
GGTGCACCTGGCTCCGTATCAGCACCTCGTCTTCGGGCCGGAACTCGCCGGTGGCGGTGGCGCGCCGATACTTGAGGCTGTCCAGGTCACCACCGGCCGCCTGGACCAGCGCAGAGACCTCGGTCGGCTCGGATTCGAACCTCGCCTCCCCCACCGTGTTGGCCAGCCGCCGCTCGCCCAACCGGCTCAGCTGCCAGAAGCCGAGGTTGACGAAGACGACGGCCAGGACCAGCACGACGACATGGGCGATGATCCAGCGCGGGGTCAGCAGCCATCTCACCGGGAGCCCAGGTTGGTCAGGCGGCTAACGGGATCTCTTCGTCGTCGAGGAGCGCCTGGGCCGCTGCCTCGATGCTCGGCTCGTCGCGCCGGATTGCGGTGGGCACGGACAGCATCGCGCTCACCGCGTCGGGAGTGATCCGACCGGCTTCGATGAGGGTGCGGGCGATGTCGTCGGTCCAGTACCAGGGCACGGCAACCTCCGGGAGTGACGTCGAGGGACAGGGACCAGGCCACTGTACCCCCGATGTCAACCCGCGGAATCGCCAATGAACACGGGGCTAAACCGCGACCGGCTCCAGATCTTCGACGTCTTTGAGATGGACCTGCTCGGCCACGACCTCGAGCCGGGACCGTCGGCCGTCGGGTGACTCCCAGAAACGTCGCTGCACCGATCCGCACACCCAGACTCGCCTCCCCTTCTCCGGCAGCTCTGCGAGCAGGTCATCCGGTGGGTCCCACAGGGTCACCGGCACCACGTCGACCCGGCGTCTCGGCTGGTCGCTTCGCACCGTCACCAGGAGCCGGACCAGCCGGCTCCCGCTCCCGAACTCCTTCAACTCGGGCTCGATGGCGAGACGCCCGCATAGGACGACCAGATTGAGATCCATGACACTCTCCCCTCTCCATGGTCGGGGAAGTGCGGATAGGGACAGTGTTCCCGCCGGGAGTGACAGATTCAGAGCAGGGCGGCGCGCAGCTCGTCCACACCCTCGAAGTCGGGCTCCTGCTCGTCGAGGGCGGCCAGTAGCCGGCGGGCCGCATCCTTGTCCCCCGCCTCCAGCGCCACCCTGGCGGCGACGAACCAGCGACGCAGCTCCCCAGGAGAGGGTGAGGCGACCAGCCGGCCCGGCTTGATTATTTGCCAGGCCTCGCGGGGCTTTCCCTGGTCGAGAAGGAAGGAGGCGTAGACGACCCGCGCCTCGTGCCCGACCGTCGCCGAGATGTCGAGCTCCTGGAGCAGGTCCCAGGTCTTGGTCACATCGTTCTTGCGGCCCAAGGCGCGGAGACAGTCCATCTCCACCGGCATGTGGATGACGTCTCCGGTGAGCCGCCGGAAGGTGCGCAACTCGCGGAGGGCCTCCTCCCATTGCCCGGTGTGATAGGCGGACAGACCCAGCATCTCCCGGACCGTCGACGAACGGGGGGCGAGGCCCTTTGCCTTGCGCAGTTCGGGAAGGGCGGCGGCATAGCGCTCGTCGGCGAACTGGTTCAGTGCTTTGGCCAGATGGTTGAGCGCGGGCTCCCGTCGAGCCTTGGGGGTGGAGCGGAGGATCTCGTCGCGAACCCATTTCGGGAGTTGGCCCGAGCTGACCGAGGTGACGGTGCGATGCTCGTGCTGGGGCCGTTGGCCGCGTCCTTGAGCGCCGCCGCGGCCCCGATCGCCTCCCCCCTTGCCCTTGGGTTGATGTCTCCGGGATCGGTCGCTCAACGGCGGGCCATATCGGTCTTGAACGCAGGCTGCATCATCGCTCCAGAAGCAGTGAAGGGCCGCCAACGGTAGTCGGCGGCCCTTCGACGTTAATGCCCGGCGGTGACCTACTCTCCCAGGGGGTTGCCCCCCAAGTACCATCGGCGCTGGCGGGTTTCACTTCCGTGTTCGGAATGGGAACGGGTGGTTCCCCGCCGCTGTAGCCACCGGACAAATCTTCACTTCTCAGAGTTTCGGGACGAAACTCGAGCTGGTCGGGGGCGCCGACCAGCCGGCATCCCGAGGACTCCATAGCGAGCACAAATATCGAGGATTCATTCCAAGCCCTCGGCCTATTAGTACCGGTCCGCTGAACACATTGCTGTGCTTACACGTCCGGCCTATCAACCTGGTCTTCTACCAGGGGCCTTAACCGGTTAATCCGGTGGGAAGTCTCATCTTGAGGTGGGCTTCGCACTTAGATGCCTTCAGCGCTTATCCCGTCCGTACATAGCCAACGAGCCGTGCACTTGGCAGTACAACTCGCACACCAGAGGTACGTCCACCCCGGTCCTCTCGTACTAGGGGCAGCTCCTCTCAAACTTCCTGCGCCTGCGGCGGATAGGGACCGAACTGTCTCACGACGTTCTGAACCCAGCTCGCGTGCCGCTTTAACGGGCGAACAGCCCGACCCTTGGGACCTGCTACGGCCCCAGGATGCGACGAGCCGACATCGAGGTGCCAAACACCCCCGTCGA
>DASUSU010000222.1:0-4071 GCA_036374915.1 Acidimicrobiia bacterium
TTCTACTTCGGGAAACACCCCCACCAGGAAGTCAATCTGCACTCGGACGGGTCCCAATACGAGATCTACCGCCCCTTCGTGAAACGGGCATGGCGGGTCGAGACTCCCGAGTTGTTCCCTGAGACGATCGAGAAGGCATTCGCACTGGCCGAGTCGGGCCGGCCCGGCCCGGTCCTCGTCGACGTCCCGATGAACATCTTCTCGGCGCGAGTCGACTCCGAGTTGTTCGACAAGTGGAAGGGCAACGACCGGGACATCAGACGTCCCGCGCTCGACCGGGACACCGCGGTCGACATCGTCCAGGCTCTAGCCGAAGCTGAGCAACCCGTGCTCTACGTGGGAGGCGGGATCCTGCTCGCCAGGGCGAGCGAGGAGCTGAAGGCCTTCGTCGATCACATGGGGGTCCCGGTCGCCCACAGCCTCATGGGCAAGGGCGCCCTCTCCGACGACCATCCCCTCGTCCTCGGGATGACCGGGTTCTGGGGGACGTCGTTGGTCAACCAGAAGACCATGGCCGCAGACGTGATCCTGGCCATCGGGACCCGATTCAAGGAGGCCGACAGCAGCTCGTGGTATCGCGGCTACACCTTCGACATCCCGCCGACCCGCCTGCTCCACATCGACATCGACCCCAGTGAGATCGGGCGCAACTTCCCCACCGAGATCGGCGCAGTGGCCGACGCTAGAGCCGCGCTTGGGGTGCTGGTGGACGTCGCCCGGGAGCTCTACCCGGACGGTTTCGACTCCGCCCGGCTCGCCGGCGAGATCGCCGAATTCAGGTCCGCGTTCGTCGAGTCGAACAAGCCCATGGCGACCAGCGACGCCTGGCCGATGATGCCCGAGCGCATCCTCGCCGACTGCCGAGCCGCCCTCCCCGACGATGCGTATCTGGTCACCGACGTCGGCTGGAACAAGAACGGCGTCGGTCAGCAATTCCCGATTCGGGAGCCCGGGACGTTCCTGACCCCGGGAGGGTTCGCCACCATGGGCTTCGGCCCGCCGGGTGCGATCGGGGCCAAGCTGGCGGCTCCGGACCGGACGGTGGTGTGCCTGGTCGGCGACGGCGGGTTCGGGCAGAACCCGGCGATGCTGGCAACGGCGGTGGAACTGGGGCTGGCCATCGTGTGGGTGGTGATGAACAACAACGCGTACGGCACCATCGCCGGGCTTGAGAAGGCCCATTTCGACACCGTCTACGGGACCACATTCCCGGGCAAGCCCGGGGAGTCGCTGCCGGACTACGCGGCCATCGCCCGGGCGTACGGCGCCGACGGCTACCAGGTCGAGGCGGCGGCCCAGTTCTTGCCGATCCTGGAGAAGGCCCTGGAGACCGACGGCCCGGTCGTCATCGACGTCCCGATGAAGAACAACCCGACCCCGACCACCGGCCACTGGAACATCCTCGACATCTACTCCCCCGACTCCGACGCATCCCACGAAGCGACCGATTGAGAGCAACCGACCCATGGCCCGAGAGATAACCCCCGAAGAGAAGGAACTGGCCCGGGAGATGCTCGAGCGAGCCCGGGCCGCGATGGCCCAGGTCGCCGACTACGACCAGGCGCGGGTCGATCGGCTGGCCCAGGCTCTCGGCTGGGCGCTGGGCAACGAGACGACCTTCACCCGTCTCGCCCACATGGGGGTCGACGAGAGCGGGGCGGGCGACCGCGAGGGAAGGGTGAACAAGCGCTTCAAGATCCACGGGATCCTGCGCGACGCTCTGCGTCAGCCCAGTGTCGGGATCATCGAGGAAGACCACGCCCGCGGTCTGGTCAAATACGCCAAGCCGGCCGGCGTGATCGCGTCACTGGTGCCGATGACCAACCCGGTGTTGACCCCGCCAGGGACGGCGATCAACGCGGTCAAAGCGCGGGATGCGGTCATCTTCTCGCCCCACCCCCGCACCAAGAAGACCTCCTATGAGGTGGTCCGGATCATGCGAGACGTCCTGGAGGCTCAGGGCGCACCGCCTGATCTCCTCCAATGCGTGGCCGAGCCGTCGATACCGATGGCCCAGGAGTTGATGGCGATCTGCGACATGACCCTCGCCACCGGCGGCCCGGCAATGGTGAGAGCCGCCTACAGCTCGGGCAAGCCCGCGTTCGGAGTCGGCGCCGGCAACTCCACGATCGTCATCGACGAGACCGCCGACATAGAAGAGGCGGCGCGCAACACCAGGGTCTCGAAGACGTCCGACTTCGGATCGGGCTGCTCATCAGACGGCAACGTGTTGATCGACGATCGCATCTACGAGGCCCTGGTCGACCGTCTGCAGGTCGAAGGGGGATACCTCGCCGACCCCGATGAGAAGGCGATGCTGGAGAAGGCGATGTGGGACGACAGCGGCGCGCGCACCCTCGCCACCGTCGCCCAGCCCGCTCCGAAGCTCGCCGAGCTGGCCGGGTTCGAAGTCCCACCCGAGACGAAGTTCCTGATCGTGGAACAGGAGGGCATCGGCCGGGAGCACCGGTTCTCCGGCGAGAAGCTGACCACCCTGCTCGCCGTCTACCGCTATCACGGGTTCGCCCAAGCACTCGAAATGGTCCGACAGATCTTCCAGGTCGGGGGCGCAGGCCACTCCTGTGGCATCTACTCGTTCGACGACGAGCACATCGACGCCCTCGCCCGGGTGGCGCCGGTGAGCCGGATGATGGTCAGACAACCGCAGTCGAAGGCGAATGCGGGCTCGTTCACCAACGGGATGCCGATGACCTCGAGCCTCGGGTGCGGCATCTGGGGGGGGAACGTCACCAACGAGAACATCAGTCTCAAGCACTACCTGAACGTGACCTGGGTGAGCAGGCCGATCCCCGAGGACCGCCCTTCCGAGCAGGAGCTCTTCGGGGAGTTCTACGGGACGGCCACGCCGTGACCGAGGGCGGGCCCCGCCAATTCTCCCTGGCATATCTGACCGTCTTCGGCTCCCCTCCCCGCCGGATGGTCGAGATCGCGGCGGAGACGGACTACGACTTCGTCAGCCTCCGTCTCGCTCCGGTGACCGAGGACGAGCCGACCTTCCCCTACACGACGGAGCCGGCCTTCGTGGCCGACGTGGTGGACGCACTCGACGAGTACGGAGTCTCGGTACTGGATGTCGAGCTGATCAGGACCGATCCGGGCACCAAGACCTCCGATTGGCGGGATTTCGTCGCGGTCGCCGAGGAGTTGGGCGCCCGTCACATCATCACCCAGATACCGGAGCCCGACATCGGCAAGGCCGTGGAGACGTTCCAGGAGATCTGCGACCTGGGCGCACGGGGGGGGATGACCGTCGACCTCGAGTTCATCCCCTGGACCCCCACCAACGACCTGGCGACCGCAGTGGAGATCGTGACGCAGGCGGGCTCGGCGAACGGGGCGGTCCTGGTCGACACGCTCCACTTCGCACGTTCGGAGTCGTCGCTCACCGGGTTGGCGGAGCTTCCCGAGAAGCTGGTCAACTTCGTCCAGCTCTGCGACGCAGGTGACGTCTCGTCGATCGACGACGAGGAGTTCATCAGGGTGGCACGCTCGGACCGGGAGCCGCCGGGACAGGGGAAGCTCGACCTCCGATCCATCGTCGAGACCATGCCCCGGGTGCCGTATGCTCTGGAGGTGCCCAACGACGTGAGACGCCAGGAGCTCGGTGTGGAGGGATTCGCCCGGTTGGTCCGGGAGGCGGCCGAAACCTTCTTCGACCGGATAGACGCCGAACCTGCCGGCACGGCTCGGTGACATGACCAGGGTCCTCCTCATCAACGGCCCCAACCTCAATCTTCTCGGGCTCCGAGAGCCGGAGGTATACGGGCACGAGACCCTCGCCGAAATCGTCGCCGAGCTCCGCTCATTCGCCTCTGAGCGCGGCGTGGAGTTGAGCGACTTCCAGTCCAACTCCGAGGGTGCGTTGGTCTCGGCCATCCACGATGCCCGAGGGAAGGTCGACGGGATCATCCTCAACGCCGGGGCGTACACCCACTACAGCATCGCGATCCGGGACGCGATCACGGGCGTTTCGCTGCCGGTCGTCGAGACCCACCTGTCCAACGTCCACGCCCGGGAGCCATTCAGAAAAGAGTCGGTTCTGTTGCCGGT
>DASUSU010000223.1:0-5632 GCA_036374915.1 Acidimicrobiia bacterium
CAGACCGGGCTCCCCGACCCGAGCGATGAGCCGCGTTCGGTAGGGCATTGACCTGGTGAGGGTCATCGATCCTGCCACCGGGCGGTGCGGTTTCTCCGGTCGTTAGAGTCTCGCCGCCATGGGCGCAGCACCGAATCGACGGTTGGTCCGGACCGGGTTTTCGATGTTGGCGCTCCTCGTGCTGGTGCTCGTCGTCTGGGAGCTGTACAAGGCGGTTTGGATGGCCCAGGGCTGGGAGTGGCCGGTCCGGCCCGACAATCGGACCATGCCCCACATCTGGGATATCGTCATGGCGCTGGCCGAGCCGGCGCAGCGCAACGGCCCGCCGTTGGCCTGGGTCGAGCTCCAAGCGGCACTGCTCACGCTCCGGGAGGCATTCGTCGGCTTCTTGATCGGGGGGGCCATCGGCTTCGGGCTCGGGGTGCTCTTCGTCAGGTCGTCCACTGCGGAACGGGCGTTCATGCCCTACGTGGTGGCCTCCCAGACCGTCCCGATCATCGCCATCGCCCCCATGGTGGTGGTGTGGGGGGGCCGGGCCAACCTCCCCCAGTGGCTCAGCGTCTCGATGATCGCCGCCTACCTGACCTTCTTCCCGGTCGCAATCAACACCTTGCGCGGCCTGCGCTCCCCGGAGCCGACATCGCTCGAGCTGATGAGGTCCTATGCGAGTACGCCCTCGGAGACCCTGTGGAAGCTCCAGGTGCCGGCGGCGCTCCCGTTCATCTTCACCGCCCTGAAGGTGTCGGCGGCCGCCAGCGTGATCGGGGCCATCGTCGGTGAGTTGCCGGCCGGGCTGCGCGGAGGCCTGGGGCGTGACCTGCTCCAGTTCTCCCAGCAGTTCACGGCTGCGCCGGAGAAGCTCTTCGCTGCAGTGATCATCGCTGGTCTGGCCGGGATCGCCTTCGTCGGCCTGGTCACCTTCGTCGAGCATCGCGTGGTGGCTCCGGCGAGGAGGCAGACCACGTGACCAGCGCGGTCGAGGCCCGAGAGGTGGGCAAGGTGTTCGGGTCCGGCGCCGACAGTGTCGAGGCCCTATCGGACATCGACCTCTCGCTCGCCCCCGGTGACTTCGTCTCGTTGATCGGTCCCTCGGGCTGCGGAAAGTCGACCCTGCTCCGGCTGATCGCCGACCTGGCCCAGCCGAGCCGCGGCGATCTGATCGTCAACGGGAAGACCCCCCGGCAGGCGAGGCTGGATCGGGACTACGGCATGGTGTTCCAGGCCGCGACCCTGCTCGACTGGCGGACGGTGAGGAAGAACGTGGAGTTGCCGCTCGAGATCATGGACTTCGATGCCGGGGCGAGGGCGGCGAGGGCCGAAGAGATGCTCGCCCTGGTGCAGCTGGACCGATTCGCCGATCGTTTCCCGTGGCAGCTCTCCGGTGGGATGCAACAGCGAGTGGCAATCGCTCGAGCCCTCGCATTCAGCCCGGCCATCCTCCTCATGGACGAGCCATTCGGCGCCCTCGACGAGATGACACGGGAGCTGATGCAGCAGGAGGTGCTGCGCATCTGGGAAGAGACCGCGATAACCGTGGTCTTCGTGACCCATTCCATCCCCGAGGCGGTCTTCCTCTCGACCCGGGTGCTGGTGATGTCGCCTCGCCCGGGCACGATCAGCGAGGAGCTCGTCGTCGACCTGCCCCGGCGCCGGGACGAGGACACCCGAGAGGACCCCCACTACTTCGAGCTGGTCACCGAGGTGAGAGAGGGCTTGCGCCGGCGAGAGCGAGAGCACCGATGAGCGGCGACGGGCGGATCGCGAGCAGCGACGAATTGGGCCGATCACTCCCGACGATGCGTCGATTGGGCCGCCGCTACCTCCCGGCCGTGCTCGCCTTCCTCGCCGTGGTCCTGCTCTGGGAAGGTCTCACCCGGCTGTTCCGTGTGGAGAGCTTCATCCTGTCCAAGCCGAGCGAGATCCTGGCCAGTTTCGTCGAGACCGGGGGCACCATCTGGGCAGCGGGCATGAGGACGCTGGTCGAGGCTGCCGGTGGTTTCGTCATCGGCACCACCCTCGCCGTGGTCACGTCCCTGGCAGCTGCTCGATGGGCGGGTTTCCGGGAGGGGGTGCTTCCCATGGCCATAGCCCTCAACGCCACCCCGATCGCCGCACTGGCCCCGATCTTCAACAACTGGTTCGGTCTGACCAACCCCTTCTCCAAGATGGGCGTGGTTGCGGTGGTGGTCTACTTCCCGGTGATGATCAACACCACCCGCGGGTTGATCGAGGTCGATCCGGCCGAGGTCGAGCTGATGCGCTCGATCGCCGCCACCCCCGCCCAGGTGATGCGTCGGGTCCAGGTCCCCAATGCCCTTCCCTACTTCTTCGCCTCGATCAAGGTCGCCGGCGCCCTGTCCCTGATCGCCGCCATCATCGCCGAGTACTTCGGCGGCCCTCAGGACGTCCTCGGGCAATACATCGTCAACCGGGCCCAGTTGTTCCAGTTCCCCGACGCCTGGGCGGCGATCCTGGTTGCCTCGATCATCGGAGTGGCCTTCTATCTCCTGATCCTCGTCGCCGAGCGCGCTTTGATGCCATGGCACGTCTCGCTGCGGGCCGAGGAGTGAGCCCGGGGTTTCCTCCCGGTCAAGTGTCGGTTTCGGCAGGGCGCGCCCACCGTTGCCCCGGATATGGTTCAAGCATCTGGATCTGAGGAGGATCGAAACCATGAGTGTGAAGAGTTGGCGTCGTGGTCTGCTGTGGCTCGCCGCCATGGCATTGATGCTGGCGGCATGTGGTGAAGGGACCGGCACAGACGACGGGGAAGGGGGCACCACGGCTCCGGCCGAGGAGTGCACCGAGCCCGACCCGGTCCGACTCCAGCTGCAGTGGTTCGCCCAATCCCAGTTCGCCGGGTACTACGTGGCCCAGGACCTCGGGTTCTACGAGGACCAGTGCCTGGAGGTCACCATCCTCGAGGGTGCGGTGGAGATCGTTCCCCAGCAGGTCCTCGCCACCGGGGGCGCCGAGTTCGGGCTGGCCTGGGTGCCCAAGGCCCTCGTTTCTCGTGACGCCGGAGCCGACATCGTCAACATCGCCCAGGTGTTCGAGCGCTCGGGCACCCTCGAGGTCTCCTGGGCCGACTCGGGGATCACAGAGCCCGCCGACTGGGCGGGCAAGACTGTGGGCAACTGGGGCTTCGGAAACGAGTTCGAGCTGACCGCCGCCATCAATCGTTTCGGGGTGGAAGACGTCGAGCTGGTCGGCCAGGACTTCACGATGACCGCGCTGCTCAACAACGAGCTCGATGCCGCCGAGGCCATGATCTACAACGAGTACGCCCAGGTCCTGGAAGCGGTCAACCCGGACACCGGGGAGCTGTACCAGCCCGAGGACCTGAGTGTCATCGATTTCAACGAGGTGGGCACGGCCATGCTCCAGGATGCGGTGTGGGTCAATGCCGAGTGGATCGCCGATGAGGCGAACCAGGACATAGCGGTCCGCTTCCTGACCGCGTCGTTCCAGGGGTGGATTCACTGCCTCGACAACTTCGACGAGTGCGTCGAGGTCGTGCTGGCCAACGGCTCGACACTGGGCCAGAGCCATCAGGAGTGGCAGCTCAACGAGATCCTCGCCCTGATCTTCCCTGCCACCAACGGGATCGGGGTGATGAACCAGGAGTTGTGGGACCAGACCGTCGACGTCGCCACCAGCGAGATCCCCGAGCTGGAGGGCAAGGAGATCCCCGACGAGGCGTACCGCACCGATCTCGCCGAGGCTGCCATCGCCAACCTGGGTGACATGGACACCAGCGGGGACGGCTACGAGCGGCGTGACATCGAGTTGAGGGAGGGCGGCGAGTAGGGCGAGCTGCCACTAATCACTCACTACATTTGCCCCAGGTGTCTAGAAGGGAGCGAGTATGCCCAACGTGGTTCGAGCCGCCATCGTCCAGACCGAGTGGACCGGCGACAAGGACACGATGATCAAGAAGAACGCCGACTACGCCCGCGAGGCGGCGAAGCAGGGCGCTCAGGTCATGTGCTTTCAGGAGCTCTTCTACGGCCCCTACTTCTGCCAGGTGCAGGAGAACGAGCACTTCGACTACGCCGAGCCCATTCCCGACGGGCCCACCACCAAGCTGATGCAGGACCTGGCCAAGGAGACCGGGATGGTCCTCGTGGTCCCCATCTTCGAGATGGAGCAGGAGGGCTTCTACTACAACACGGCCGCGGTGATCGACGCCGACGGTACCTACCTGGGCAAGTACCGCAAGAACCACATCCCCCACGTCAAGGGATTCTGGGAGAAGTTCTACTTCCGACCGGGGAACATGGGTTACCCGGTGTTCGACACCGCGGTGGGCAAGGTCGGGGTCTACATCTGTTACGACCGCCACTTCCCCGAAGGGTGGAGGGCATTGGGCCTGAACGGGGCAAAGATCGTGTTCAACCCGTCGGCCACCAGCCGTGGCCTCTCCATGTACCTGTGGAACCTGGAGCAGCCGGCGGCGGCAGTGGCCAACGAGTACTTCATCGGCGCCATCAACCGGGTCGGTCAGGAGCCGTACGGTGACAACGACTTCTACGGGTCGTCGTACTTCGTCGACCCCCGGGGCCAGATCATCGACGGTTCCGCCTCCGACACCGAGGAGGAGCTGGTGATCCGGGACCTCGACCTCGACCTGGTCGAAGAGGTTCGTCAGCAATGGGCCTTCTACCGGGACCGGCGACCCGACGCGTACGGCGACCTGGTAGCACCGTAAGGAGGAGGCAATGGCACGGACCGTTATCGAGGGCGGGACGGTCGTCACCGCGACCGACCAGACCCAGGCCGATGTCCTGATCGAAGGGGAGCGGGTGGCCGCCATCGCCGCCGCGGGCAGTCACGATTGGGGTGCGGGAGCGGACAAGGTGATCGACGCCACCGGGAAGTACGTCATGCCCGGCGGCATCGACGTCCACACTCACATGGAGCTCCCGTTCGGAGGCACCTTCGCCGCAGACACCTTCGAGACCGGTACCCGGGCCGCCGCCTGGGGCGGCACCACGACCATCATTGACTTCGCGGTGCAGACCAAGGGTCAGAACCTCATGGACGGGTTCGAGGCGTGGATGGGCAAAGCCGACGGGAACTGTGCCATCGACTACGGGTTTCACCTGATCGTCGGCGACGTCACCGACCAGTCGCTGAAGGAGATGGACCTCGCCTTGGAAGAGGGAGTCACCTCGTTCAAGATGTTCATGGCCTATCCCGGCGTCTTCTACTCCAGCGACGGCGAGATCTTCCGGGCGATGCAGAAGGCGTCGGAGAATGGCTCGACCATCATGATGCATGCCGAGAACGGGATCGCCATCGACGTCCTGGTCGAGCAGGCACTGGCCCGGGGGGCGACGGATCCCCTCTATCACGGCCTCACCCGACCTTCGATCCTGGAGGGGGAGGCCACACATCGGGCGATAAAGCTGGCCGAGCTGGCCGGGTGCCCGGTGTACATCGTCCACATGTCGGCGGCCGAGGCCCTTCTCGAGTTGACCATGGCTCGGGACGACGGCCAGAACGCATTCGGCGAGACCTGCCCCCAGTACCTGTTTCTCTCCCTCGACGACCTGGGCAACGGCTTCGAAGGCGCCAAGTACGTCTGCTCCCCACCGCTGCGTGACCGCGCCGAGGAGCATCAGGAGGCCCT
>DASUSU010000224.1:0-2509 GCA_036374915.1 Acidimicrobiia bacterium
CGAACTCCACCGACTCTCCCGGGGCCATCTCCACTTCGGAGTGGAGAGGGAGATTGGCGGCGAAGGCGATGCCGACGGCGACCAGCACGACACCGAGGTGACTGACCTGGCCGGCCCAGAACGCCTGGTCGTTGCTGACAACCGTCTTCAGCTCCCGGCGCAAGGGGAGCCCCGATTTCGCCGCGCGGTTCCCGGCCAGTTCGACCAGGAGCCCGACGATGGCGGCGATGACGAAGACGCCGAGGAGTATGGCCAGGATCACCCAGCCGACCCGGGTCACCACCAGGGCGACGAAGAGGGCCGCGGCCAGCGCCGCCACCGACGGCCCGCGCAGCCGGCGCCAGAGCAGGCCCGGCGCCGCCCCTCGCCACGGTGTCACCGGCCCGAACCCCATGGTGAGCAGGAGCATGAAGGAGAGAGGGACGGCCAGTCGGTTGAAGAAGGGCTCGCCGACCCCGACCTGGGTCCCGGTGAAGGCCTCGAGGAGGAGCGGATAGCTGGTGCCGATCAGGACCACGAAGGCGTAGACGGTGAGGAGGAGGTTGTTGACCAGGAACGTGCCTTCCCGGGAGACGAAGGATTGGATGCGGGGCGATGAGGCAGCCAGATGGGAGCGCATCGCGAACAGGGTGAACGAGCCGACCAGGACGAGGACCAGGAACCCGAGCAACGCCGGGCCGATCGCCGATTGGGTGAACGAGTGGACCGAGTTGATCGTGCCCGAGCGGGTGAGGAATGTGCCGAGGATGGTGAGGGCGAAGGCGCTGATCACCAGCACGAAGTTCCACGCCTGGAGCATCCCCCGGCGCTGCTGTACCAGCCCGGAGTGGATGAACGCGGTGGCGGCGAGCCAAGGCATGAGCGAGGCGTTTTCCACCGGGTCCCAGGCCCAGTAGCCGCCCCAGGAGAGCACCTCGTAGGCCCACCAGCCGCCGAGGGCGATCCCCATGGTGAGAAACGACCAGGCGACCAGCGTGGAGCGGTGGCTGCGACGCAACCACTCCGGGCCGGGGACGCCCAGTGCGAGGGCGCCGATGGCGTAGGCGAAGGGAACGGTCAGCCCCACGTAGCCGACATAGAGGACAGGGGGGTGCACCGCCATCAGGAAGTGGTTCTGCAGGAGCGGGTTGGGACCGGGGCCATCGACGGGGAGATCGACGGCTGCGAACGGCCAGGGGCTGGAGGCGGCGCAGCCGATGTCGAGCGCATCGACACAGACCTCGAACGGGTTGGCGACGGTGATCATCAGGCCGAAGAAGAACACGGCGACCACCGCCATGACCGCAACGGCGGCCGCCCCGAGACGATCCGAACCTCCGCCGTGTCTCCGTGCCACCACCCAGGTGAAAACGGCCAGGACCAGCGCCCAGAGGATTATCGAGCCTTCCAGGGCGGCCCATGCGGTGGCGACGTCGAACGGGAACGGAGTGGCGGACGAGTGATGGTTGGCCACGTAGGCCAGGGTGAAATCGTCGGAGAGGAGTGCGATCTGCATGGCCCCCATCGCGGCCAGTGCGCCGGCCAGGACCAGATTGGCCGGAGAGCGCAGATCCGCCTCTCCGCCCCGGGCGACTCGAATCCCTCTCAGCAGCAGGAGGCCGGCACCGGCCAGAGCCGCGACGACGCCGGCCGATCCGAGGAAGGCCAGCATCAGCTCTCCGGGTAGGCCCCGCCCTGTTCGGGGGCCTCGTAGTTCTCGTCGTGACGGATCAGCGCCGAGTCGGCCTCGAATGTGTCACCCGACCACGCCCCTTCGAGGAGGAGCGGGACCCCTTCACCAAAAAGGGAGGGTTTCGACCCGCTCAGGTGCACCGCGATGTCGTCTCCTCCGTCGGTCACCTCGAAGGAAGTCCCGCCCTCCCCTTCGACGATCGTTCCCTCGACCACGATCCCGGCGAGGCGAAAGCGCTCCCCGTCGGGGAAGTCGCCCCGTTGCGCGACGGCTTCGGACGGATAGAGGTAGTAGGTGAGGTTGTCGTTGAGATTGCTGACGGTGAGCGCCAGCACGAGGGCGATCACCCCTCCGATGCCGAGGAAGACGAATCGGCGATGAGCCACCTTCAGTCCTTGACCCGGCGACGGCGCAGATGGAGACGGGCCGCATAGCCGAGGACCACCGCATAGGAGAGGGCGAAGGTGCCGATCACGATGAGCAGGTCAGACATCCTCGACCTCGGTGAGCCGGGGCGGCTTGACCGCATCGCCGGCCAGATCGGTCCGGGCAGAGACACTCGCCTCGGCCCGGGCGACGTCGAGCCGAGCCAAGAGGAGGGCGAAGTACAGATAGGTGATGGCGAGGAAGTTGACCAGCAGTGCGACGACCATCTCCCGCGGCATGCTGGCCCCGTCGGGACGGATCGACGGCGTCTGATGGAGGGTGCGGAACAGGTAAACCGAGAAGTAGACGAGGGGGACCTGGACCACGGCGACGGTTCCCAGGATGGCCGATCGTCGCGCTCTCATCTCGGGATCCGGAGTCGCCCCCCGCAATGCCAGGTACCCGAGGTAG
>DASUSU010000225.1:0-2197 GCA_036374915.1 Acidimicrobiia bacterium
TGGAAGATCGGGAAGAAGATGAGCTCCGCGCCCGCTGCCGCGATTTCGGTGAGGACCGGACGCATATCGGTCTGGTCCGCCGTCACCGCAGTGCTGATGGCGATGGTCCCGCCCAACTCCTCGAAGCTGAATTCGAAGGCGCTGGTCAGACCCTGGGTGTACGGGTCGCCGTCGTTCACGGTGGCCACGTTGGTCAGACCCAACTCCTCGAAGACGAACCTCGCCGCGGCGGCACCCTGGATCGCGTCGTTGTGCGCGGTCCGGAAGTACCCCGGGTGATGCTCGGGTCCTTCATTGCCGGCCAGGTCCGAGGTCAGCACCGGCGAGGTGTTGGAGCCCGAGATGAGCACCCGGCCCGCCGATGTGATCACATTCGACGCCGGCACGCCGGCACCCGAACAGCTGGTGCCGATGACGGCAACCACCTGGGGATCGGCGATGATCCGGGTCGCACCTGCCTGGCCGCCTTCGGCGCCACAGGTGTCGTCCTCGTTGAAGGCGAGCTCGATGGGATGACCCAGGATCTCGCCCTTGTCGGCGATTGCGATCTCGGTTGCTCGCACCTGGTCGGTGCCGAGGCTGGCGACGTCGCCGCTGATCGCCTGCAACGAGGCGATCTTGATCGGCTCGCCGGCCGCTACTTCGATCACTCCCAGCTCACCTGCAGGCACCGTGGTCCCGCCACCCGCCGTGGTCGTGGTGTCAGCCATCGCCTCGGTGGTGGTTGGTTCATCGGTCCCGGCCGTGGTCGTGGTGTCCTCGCCGCCCTCACCGCCACCACAGGCGGCGATTACGAGCGTGAGAACGGCCAGGAGCGCGAGAAGCTTGAGGCCTCTCTTGGTTTTCATATGTTTCCTTCCTCCATTTGCCATGGATGACGTGGCAGAAGCCACGTCGCGGGGCGACTTTAGACCGGATTTCCGCCTGAAGCACCTAGATCCGGCCCAAGTTGGGGGCCGAGTGCGTACCTTTTGGCCGTGGTCGCGACCCCGAACGTGTACGAGGACGCCCGCGAATCGCCGCGGCCGGACTCGTCCTCGCCAAGCTGGGCGTGGCTGGCTGTCGGCCTCGTCCTCGGCGCCGGCGCCACTGTTCTCGCCCTCGGCGTCGACCCCCCCTTGCCCGAGAGCGCCGACCCCGCTGCCGGTCCGGTCACCGCCCCCGCCATCGGTGGAATCTCCGAAGTGGTAGAGGGCTTCCCCGACGGCCTGGTCGCGGCGACCCGAAGCGACGGTCAGAGTCTCGCTCTGCTCATCTGGCCCTTGCTTGGCGAGCCCTACCAGCGCACCATCCCGGTCGGCGCCTCGCGTCCACCCGACCCGGTCGCATTCAATGCCACCGGGCGGCGCATCGCCACCCTCTTGCCGGTCGCGGATCGAGGGCTGGGTGTTCTCTACGCCGGGGTCCCCGAGAATGCGGAGATCATCGCCAACGACGTCACCGGGTACGCCTGGCACGACACCGACCCGTTCCGGCTCGCCTACACCACGTTTGCCGACGGCGAGTTGCTCCTTTGGGCACAGCGGCCCGACCTGGCCGAGCCCGAACTGGTGGCGCAGACCGTCGGGATCGAGGGGCGGGTGGCGGCCTGGGGGGAATGGGGTTACGCCATCCAGGACGAGGGAAGGGACAGCGTCGTGCTGTTCACCGAGAAAGGCGAGATCAAGGACACCAGCCCGGGACGGGTCCTCGACTCGTACCGCAGCGGGTGGTTGGCAATCGACGACGACGGTGTGGCCCTGGTCAGCGCCGGGGGAGGGGTGAAGAGGTTGCAGCTTGCCGAAGCCGGTGGAGCCGTGCTGGCCGGCCGTTTCTCCCCGAACGGGGAGTACCTCGGGCTTCTCGACCGCGACGGGCTCCGGGTCATCGACCTCGATGCCGACTCCGCCCTGCTCTCCTCGGCCGGGATTCCGGGTGTCCCCCAGTTGATCTGGAGCTCGGACAGCCGGTTTGCCCTCTACCCCGGCAACCGTGGAATCTGGGTCGTCGACACGTCGAACGAAACCGCCGAACAGGTCATCACCAGCCGGATCTTCACCGGGCTCGGAATCGCCCCCCTGGACGGTTCCTAGGCTGGCGGCCATGCCCAAGTTCCATCTGCTCAGCGCCGGCTACGGGGGAGACCGCGTCGCCTCGACGGTTTCGCTGGTCGAGTGCGAATCCTCACTCATCGTGATCGACCCCGGCATGGTGGCTT
>DASUSU010000226.1:0-5150 GCA_036374915.1 Acidimicrobiia bacterium
GTGGCGGCCTCTACCGCCGAGCCGGCCGGTGGGTACAAGCTCCCCCCGTTGAGCCTGCTCGACGAAGGCACCGGCGGCGAGGTCAACCGACGCGCCCTCGAGGACACCGCACGACAGCTGGAGGAGACCCTGATCCAGCACGGTGTCGACGCCACCCTGACCAAGATCGTCCCCGGGCCGACCGTCACCCGGTACGAGATCGAGCTGGCTCCCGGGGTCAAGGTCAACCGTGTCTCAAGCCTGTCCCACGACATCGCCTACGCCCTGGCCACGCCCGACGTGCGCATCCTTGTCCCGATCCCGGGCAAGTCCGCCATCGGGGTCGAGGTGCCGAATGCCAAGCGGCGGCTGGTCTCACTGGGGGACATCCTGTCCAGCGCCGAGGCCGCGGTCGAGACCCATCCGCTCGCGGTCGGCCTGGGAATGGACATCTCCGGGATGCCCAGGCTGCTCAACCTGTCCGAGCTGCCCCACGTTCTCATCGCAGGAGCCACCGGAGCGGGCAAGTCGTCCTGCATCAACTCGATCGTCACCTCGTTGCTGATGCGGACCCACCCCGACGACGTCCGGGTGATCATGGTCGACCCGAAACGGGTCGAGCTGGGCCAGTACAACGGGGTGCCCCATCTGCTGACCAGGGTCATCACCAACCCGAAGAAGGCCAACGATGCCCTGAAGTGGGCCGTCGCCGAGATGGACCGACGCTACGACCTGCTCGCCGACGCCAAGGTCCGCGACATCGAGGGCTATCGGGTCAAGTGGGACGGGGGTGGGCTCGATCCCGACGGCTTCGACCGATTCCCCTACATCGTGATCATCATCGACGAGCTGAACGACCTGATGATGGTGGCCGGCCGCGAGGTGGAGGAGTCGATAGTCCGTATCGCCCAGATGGCGCGGGCGGTCGGGATCCACCTGGTGATCGCCACCCAGCGTCCCTCGGTCGACGTGATAACCGGGGTGATCAAGGCCAACATCCCCAGCCGTCTCGCCTTCAGCGTGGCCTCGCAGACCGACAGCCGTGTGATCATCGACGGCTCGGGCGCAGACAAGCTGATCGGGATGGGCGACATGCTGGTGGTGACGGCGAAGGAGCCCCGTCCGCAGAGGATCCAGGGCGCCTGGGTCCGGGAGAGCGAGATCCACGCAGTGGTCGAGTGGGTGCGCACGCAACGCGAGGCGAAATACGAGGACCAGGAGGTCCTGGCCGCCGCCGCGGCCGCCGCCGCGGCCCAGGCGGAGGAAGTGGACGACGAAGAGGAGGCCCTGGTCCGCCAGGCAATGGACCTGATCGTTCGCAGCGAGCTCGGCTCGACTTCGATGTTGCAGCGAAAGCTGCGGATCGGCTTCGCCCGAGCCGGGCGGGTCATGGACATCCTGGAGAGCCGGGGCGTGGTCGGGCCCTCGCAGGGGAGCAAGGCACGTGAGGTGCTGATGACGGTCGAGGAGATGGAAGCGGAGCGGGCCGGGGTCTGATCCGCGCCTTGACGTCGGTTGGTCGACTCCTCGAGCCCGCTGGTGGCGGATTCTTCGCCGTTGCTCGCTCGAACTTGTACTTTCTACCCCGATGCTCACGCTGATCCATCCGGACGGGACCGTTCGCGACCGTCTCCCCATCACCCTCGAGGGAATGCGCCGGCTCTACGCCGACATGGTCGAGGCCCGGGCCTACGACCACAAGTGCATGGCCATGCAGCGGCAGGGGCGTCTCGCCACCTATGCCCCGTTCGAGGGCCAGGAGGCCGCCCAGATCGGGGCCGCGGCCGCGCTCGAGCCGGGTGACTGGGTCGCCGGGACCTACCGGGATGCAGCCCTCATGTGGCGGGCCGGCTATCCGTGGCGGCTGCTGATCGCGGGGCGAACCGGGGACGAGCGGGGGGGACAGGCGCCGGAGGGGGTCAACGTGCTCCCGCCTTCGATCACGGTCGGTGGCCACATGATCCACGCGGTCGGGCTGGCCTGGGCCGAGTCCCTGCTCGGCTCGAACCGGGTCGCCCTGACCTCGTTCGGGGACGGCGCCACCTCGGAGGGAGACTTCCACGAGGCGATGAACTTCGCCGCCGTGTTCAACACCCCCACCGTGTTCCTGTGCCAGAACAACGGATTCGCCATCTCCTATCCCCGCTCCGAGCAGACACGTTCCGAGTCGATCGCAATCAAGGCGGACGGCTACGGCATGCCCGGTGTGCTCGTCGACGGAAACGACGTCGCCGCGGTCTCGGTCGTCGTGGGCGAGGCCCTGGCCAGGGCGCGCCGGGGCGAGGGCCCGACCCTGATCGAGGCGGTCACCTACCGCCTCGGCCCACACACCACTTCCGACGACCCGAGCCGGTACCGCGACGAGGAGGAGGCCGCCGGATGGCGCGAGCACGATCCCCTGGTGCGGGTCCGGATTCTCCTGGAGCGAGCGGGCGGGTGGACGCCCGAATGGCAGTCCGAGATCGAGATCGGAGCAACACGGAGGGTCGAGGAAGCCGTGGCCGAGGCCGAGGCCATCCCGGAGCCGACGGCGGAGGAGATGTTCCTGCGCATGTACCGGACTCCCACCGGGCCGCTGCGGGCACAGATGGGTGAGGCGGGACCATGAGCGAGCTGACCCTGGCCCAGTCCCTGAACGGCGCCCTGGCCACCGCCCTCGAGACCGAGGAGAGGGTGGTGCTGCTCGGGGAGGACATCGGGCGCACCGGAGGCGTGTTCCGGATCACCGACGGGCTCAGGGACAAGTACGGTGAGCACCGGGTCTTCGATACCCCGGTGGCGGAGTCGGGGATAGTCGGCGCCGCTTTCGGGATGGCGATCGCCGGGATGCTCCCGGTTGCCGAGCTCCAGTTCCTCGGGTTCTCCTATCCCGCCTACGACCAGATCATCAATCACGTCGCCCGGATCCGGAATCGCTCCAATCATCGGTTCACCGCTCCGATGGTGATCAGGGTCCCCTACGGCGGCGGCATCGGCGCCGCCGAGCACCACTCCGAGTCGACCGAGGCGATCTACGCCCATGTCCCCGGTCTCAAAGTGGTGGTCCCGTCGACCCCGTCCGACGCTCGCGGCCTGCTCCTGGCCGCGATCGAAGATCCCGATCCGGTCCTGTTCTTGGAGCCGATCCGCCTCTACCGCGCGGTCAAGGAGGAGGTGCCCGACACCTACTACACCACCGAGATCGGGCCACTGCGGGTGGAGCGGAAGGGGGACGACATCACGCTGGTCTCCTGGGGGGCGATGGTCAAGGAGACCCGGGCCGCCGCCACCCGGCTCGAGGAGGGCGGGGTCTCCGTCGAGGTGCTCGATCTGCGCACTCTCTCCCCGATCGACCGCGACGGCCTGGTCGCGTCGGCGGAAAGGACCGGCCGGGTGGTCGTGGTCCATGAGGCGCCCCGAACCGCCGGGCTCGGGGCGGAGATCGCCGCCCTGATCCAGGAGGGTGCCCTGTACTCGCTGCTCGCCCCGGTGCGGCGGGTGACCGGGTGGGACACCGTCTTCCCGTTGAAGCGCTCGGAGGGCCACTACCTTCCCACAGTGGACCGGATCGTCCGTGTGGCCGAAGAGACCTTGGAGGCTTAGTGGCTCGCGAATTCAGGCTTCCCGACATCGGAGAGGGACTCACCGAGGCCGAGATCGTGCGCTGGCTCGTCCCCGAGGGTGAACATGTGGAGGCGGACCAGCCGGTCGTGGAGGTGGAGACGGACAAGGCGGTCGTGGAGATTCCCTCGCCCTACGCCGGGACGGTGCTCAGACACGGGGGAGCAGAGGGTGAGACGATCGCGGTGGGTGCGGTGCTGGTGGTGATCGGAGAGGACGGCGATGCCGGTCCAGAGCCGGGCTCCGGGCCGGCTGAGGAGTCGGCCCGGCCGGTGGGCACCGCTCCCGGGCCGGGCGCCGGCCAAGCTGCCGCCCCGATCGTGGGCAGTATCAGCGAGGAGGCCGAGACTCTGCACACAGGCGGTGCTGCGGTGGGGACCGGGCAAGCTCCTGCGGTCAAGGCGCTCCCCATCGTGCGCAAGCTGGCTCGCGACCTGGGTGTCGACATCGGGCTGATCCGCGGGTCCGGCCCCGAGGGTCGGGTCACCCGGGAGGACGTGCTCACCGCTGCGTCGTCTTTGGCCCCTGCCCCGGCCGATGAGAAGCCGGCACCCCCGCCTGCGCCGACGTCTGCGGACCTCCCTCCCACGGCTCCCGGGCAGGAGCAGCGGCGGCCGATGTCCCGTCTGCGTCGAACCATCGCCGCCAACATGGCGAAGAGCTGGGCCGAGATCCCCCACGTCACCACGTTCGACGCTGTCGACGCCACCCGGCTCCTTCAGATTCGCGCCGCCCTCGGGTCACGTCACGGGATGAAGATCCCGATCGAAGCCCTGGTGGTGAGGGCGGTCATACCTGCCCTGGAGAGATTCCCCGAGTTCAACGCAGGGCTGGACGGCGACGATCTGATCATCCATGGGTCTCACCACATCGGCATCGCAGTCGACACCCCCGATGGCCTGATCGTCGCCGTGATCCGCGATGCCGGGCAGATGGGCGTGCTCGAGCTCGCCGACGAGGTCGGCCGTCTCGGCACCGGGGCGAAGGCGAGATCCCTGGCCGTCGACGAGCTGGGCGGCCAGACGTTCACCATCTCCAACATCGGTGCCGTCGGCGGCGGTCATGGCACACCGATCATCCCGTACGGGACCACTGCCATCCTCTCCATCGGGCGGGCCGAGGACGGAGTGGTGGCGAAGGACGGGGAGCCGGTGGTGGTGCCGGTCATGCCGCTGTCTCTCTCCTATGACCATCGGGTGATCGACGGCGCCCAGGGAAGACGGTTCATGCAGCTGGTCATGGAGAACCTGGAGGAGCCGGCCCTCTTCCTCGCCGGCTGAGTCCGACCGGTCGGACCCGCCTAGATTCCCCGGGATGACCGACCAGAGCGACGCAGCGGGCAAAGAGGAAGAGACTTCGATCCCAGAAATCGAGGAGAAGAGCGTCGCCAGGCAGTACACCGGGAGCTTTGGCGGGCGCAAAGTCTCGTACACCGCCACCGCCGCCACCAGGGTGCTCGGGCAGGGCGAGGACAAGAAGGCGGTGTTCTTCCATGTCGCCTATACCGAGGACGATGCCGATCCGCTCACCCGACCCATCTTGTTCGCATTCAACGGCGGGCCCGGGTCTTC
>DASUSU010000227.1:0-7719 GCA_036374915.1 Acidimicrobiia bacterium
GATCGCGGTGACCGTGACCACCATCAGCACGGTGGCCAGGGCGTTGAGCGATGGCGGTGGGGCCAGCCTTGCTCCCGAGTAGAGACGCACCGGGATCGTCACCGACGACGCACCCCCGACCAGGAACTGGCTGATGACGAAGTCGTCGATGGACAGGGCGAACACGATGGCGAAGCTGGCCAGGATCGCCGGCGACAGCAGGGGGAGGAGGACCCGTCGCATCGCTTCCACCGGCGAGGCGCCCAGGTCCATCGCCGCCTCCTCGTAATCACGCCCGATGGCGAAGAGACGCCCTCGCACGATGATCACGACGAAGGAGATCGAGAAGGTGACGTGCCCGAGGAACTGGGCAATGGTGCCGAACGGGACGAAGTCATAGAGGTTGTCGAACACGAGGAAAAGGGCAACGCCCATCACGATCTCGGGTGTGACCAGCGGGAAGAGCATGAGCAGGTTGGCCGGTTGGGCGAGACGGCCCCGCCACCGCGCCAGCCCGATGGCGAGGGCGACCCCGATCGGGGTCGCCACCAGCATGGTGAGGACGGCGAGCTTGAGGCTCTGGGTCAGCGCAGAGCGGAGGGAGGGGTCGTAGATCACCGACTCCGCGGCTTCGGCTGTGCCCAGGTACCACCGGGTCGAGAACCCCTGCCAGGCGCTTCTCGATCTTCCATCGTTGAAGGAGAAGGCGATGGCGATGACGACCGGGATCAGCGACCAGACGACATAGGCGGCTGTGGTCAGGGCCAGCAGCCGGGACCGGGCCCATGGGTTGGCTTTGCCCCGGGCCGGGGAGCTCATTCCCGGGCCTCCCTGGTGGCGTGGTTGATCGTGACCAGGTAGTAGGCCATGAGCACGGCCACGAACATCATCAGGATGATGGTCAGGGCCGCCCCGGTGGCGCCCTGGCTGTTGGTCTGGTTGATGAACTGATCGACCGTGTTGCCCATCATCACGGTGCGAGGAGATCCGGAGAGGAGATTCGGCGTGTAGTAGTCGCCGAACATGGGGAGCATGATGATGACCAGGCCGGCCAGGATCCCGTGCTTGGAGAGAGGCAGGGTGACCCGCCAGAAGGTCCGGGCCGGGCTCGCTCCCAGGTCCCTGGCCGCCTCGAGTGTCTGCTCGTCGATGCGGTCGAGCGCGCCGAACAGGGGGAGGATCAGAAACGGGATGTAGCCGTAGACCAACCCGAGGATCACCACCATGTGATGGCCGGCCAGCCACGAAGGCGGGTCGAGGCCGAAGAGGAAGTAGACCTGGTCGACCTGGGCGCCCGGGGAGAGCAGGTTGATCCAGGCCATCATCCGCATCAGGTAGTTGATCCAGAACGGAGCCAGGATCGCCAACAGCCACAGCCCACGCCACCGTCCGCTCCGTCTCGAGACGAAATACGCCACCGGGTAGCCGATGAGCAGACAGAGGAAGGCAGCCACGGCCACGTAGACGATGGTGCGAACCGCGATCGTGCCCAGCTGGCCGCCGAACAGGCCACGGATCACCCGACCGAACGGGGTCAGGTCCCAATAGACCGGGTTCCACTCCGGGACGGGGCGATTGAAGATCGGGTCGGTCCGTCCCATCGCCACTGCGAAGATGGCATAGAAGGGTACGAGGAACAGCAGCAGCAGCCAGACGACCCCGGGAGAGGCGAGACCGGGCCAGACCCATCGTCGTTGGCCTACCGCATCTGACTCGCCCGCCTGGAGATTGGTCGGCACGTTCAGCTCTTCCCGTCGTCGGGACCGAGACGGCCAGGACGTCTCGGGGGATTGCTAGTGGAGTCGGTCAGCCGCCGGACTTGACCCGGTTCCACTGTTCCGCCCACAGGGTCTCGGTGGCCAGGTCCAGTTGGCCCTGCACCCATGCGGTGTCCAGTTCGAAGTCCTCTTCGCGCACGATTCCCGCCGCCAGGTACTCCGGCACCCAGCCGTCGGCGATGAGGAGGTCGGCGTCGATCCCCTTCTGCGGGGGCTGATAGCCGAGCCACTCGAAGTTGAGCAGAGCGTTCTCCTCGGCGAGCATGAAGTTGAGGAACTTGTGGGCCAGCACCGGCCGCTCGGCGCCGAATGGGATCGCCATCGTGTCGCTGGAGATGGCGGCGTTCACGCTGGTCCCTTCGATGGCGGCCGGCCACGCATAGCGCATGACCGAGGGGTCGCCGTCCTCGGGGAAGTAGTACTGGGAATTGATGACGTCTCCCGACCATGCCTGGTGGAGACCCATCCTTCCCTCCGGGATCTGCACGTAGGCCCCGTCGATGGTGTACCTGACGTTGATCAGGTCGACCAATTCGATCAATGAGTCGGCGGCGGCGACCAGCTCCGCTTCGCTGGCCCGGGAAGGGTCGGCTATGCCGTTGTGGAACAGGGCCATGGCCAGGGCGTCGGTGTAGGAGTCGTAGAGACCGGTGATCCCCGCGTACTTCTCGTTCCAGAACACCTCGTAGGCGTTGGCATGGCCCTCGATGTCGGCGCTGTCGACCTGGTCGGTCCGCCAAGCGATCCCGGTCGAGTAGAGGACATAGGGCACCGTGTAGCGCGATCCCTGGTCGTAGTAGGGGTTGGCCAGAGAGGGCCACACGTACTGTTCGAGGTTGGGTATGTAGTCGAGATTGAGCGGCTGGAGGAGCTTGCCCGCCACCGACTTCGGGACCACCTGGGAGGTCGGGAACCAGACGTCGAACTGGACTTCCCCGGATGACATCTTCTGGGTCGCCTCTTCCTCGTTGAAGAAGGTCGTGATCTCGATGTCGACGCCCAGGGCCTCCTCGGCGGCGACCACGGCATCCTGGTTGATGTAATCGGCCCAGTTGTAGAGCTGGAGCGGGCCCCCCTCGTCGGGCAGACCCGACTCGATCGCCGGGTTGTCGTCGAACAATGGCTGCTGGACCGGGCTGGACGGGGTCCCGATGGCGAGCTCGGCCCCCTCCTCGGCATCACGATCGGCGCAGGCCGCGAGCAGGCTGGGAAGTGCGGGGAGGGCAACGCCGAGAAGGGCTGCCCGCTGCAGGAAGTCCCTTCTCGTGTACACCCTCTTCCTGAGGGACGGGCTCCAGTTCTCTCGGGGGTGATAGGCCACGTGTTGCTCCTGGGCGGACGAGGGGGGAAGACTAAACCGCCGTTCAGGGTTGGTGTCGGTCAAACCCGGGTTGGAGCGCCATTTCGACGAAGTCGTTGGCCAGCTTGCGCATGCGGGAGGCGTCCACTGTCGGGTCACGGAGCATCACCTCGATGGCGAGCCCGTCGAGCAGGGCGGCGAGCTGGATGGCGAAGTCGGAGGCGACCACCCGGGCAAACTCGCCTGCGGCCATCCCTTCCTCGACCACCGATGCGATCTGCGCCCGCCAGGTCTCGTCGAGGCGGGCACGGGCCGCGGCCAGAGTGGGATCGTGGCGGGACATCTCCCACGCGGCCGGCCAGAGAAGCCATCCGTCCGGGTCTCCGTTGGGGCGGGGCGGCTTGGGACAGCTGGCTTCTATGAGGATTTCCAGCTTGGCCGCCGCCGATGCGGCGGTCTCCAGCTCACCCTTGACCGTCTCGTGGAACACCTGGTCTTGATAGACCAGCGCTTCGGCAACCAGTGCCGCCTTGGAGGGGAAGTAGTACAGGATCAGGGCGGGGCTGGCGCCGATCTCATCGGCGATGTCGGCGATGCGGGTCTCGCACAGCCCGCGGTCTGCGATCGTCTTGCTGGTTGCGGCGAGGATCTCGTCCCGGCGGGCCTCGGTCAGTCGGGGTCTGGGGCTCACCGGGCAATCTTGGCACAGGCTCCCCGCTCGTTGCGGCGGTCGCGGCGGCACCGGTACGCTGAATCGCCGTTCAGGGCCCAACCACCTCACGATGATGTCACTCGACTCCATGCTCCAGGCCCGATCGGTGGCCATCGTGGGTGCGAGCGAGCGAACCGGGTCGGTTGGGGATCAGACCGTGCGACAGCTTCTCTCCGGCGGCTTCGCCGGAGAGGTGTACCCGGTCAACCCGCGTCACGACCTGATCCACGGGTTGAAGACGTTTCCCTCTCTCGACGCGGTGGGCCGACCGGTCGATCTCGCCGTCCTCGCTGTCGGCAACGACCAACTCGAGACCGAGATGGAGAAGGCGGTGGGGACAGGGGCCCGCTCGGTCGTCATATTCGCCAGCTGTGTCGGCGAGTCGGTGGCGGGGGGGACCCTGCGTGACCGGCTCGGCGCGCTGGCCTCCGACGCAGGCATCCCGATCTGCGGCGGGAACGGCATGGGCTTCCTCAACGTCGAGGACCGGGTCAGGATCTGCGGGTTCTACCAACCGGAGACGCTGAAGCCGGGAGGGGTCACCTTCCTCAGCCACTCCGGCTCGCTCTTCTCGGCCATGTTGCACAACCGACGCGGGATCGACTTCAACCTCGTCGTGTCGACCGGCCTGGAGATCAACACGACGATGGACGACTACATGCACTGGGCCCTCGGACTGGAATCCACCACGGTGCTCGCCCTCTTCCTCGAGACCATGCGCGATCCCGACGGGTTCAGACGCGCTCTCGCCGACGCGGAGCGACGCGACATACCGGTGGTCGCCCTCAAAGTGGGGGCCAGTCGGAGAGGTGGCGAGGCGGTGGCCACCCATAGCCAGGCCATGGCCGGCGACGACGCCGTCTACGACGCCCTGTTCGACATGTACGGGGTGCATCGGGTGTGGAGCATGGACGAGATGGCGGACACCGTCGAGTTGTTCGCCGCCGGGCGGCGTCCGCACGCCTCCGGCCTCGGTGCGGTCCACGATTCCGGAGGGGAGCGCGCCCTTCTCATCGACACGGCGGACCGGGTCGGGGTCCTCCTCCCCGCGCTGGGGGATACGGCCACCGCCCGTCTCGCCGCGGTCCTGGATCCCGGTTTGGAGCCGGCAAACCCGGTCGACGCCTGGGGCACCGGCAGGGATGCCGAGTCGGTGTTCGTCGAGTGCCTGCTCGCCCTGGCCGAGGACCCCGAGGTGGGGGCGGTCACCTTCAGCGTCGATCTCACCGCGGAGGAGAGGCCCGACGACGCCTATTCCAACGCGGTGCTCGCAGTGGCTGCCTCCACCGACAAGCCGGTGACGGTGCTGGGCAACGTGACCACCGCTCTCGACCCGGTTCAGGCGGCGAGGCTCCGCCAGGGTGGCATCCCGGTCCTGGAAGGGACCGAGACCGGTCTGCGGGCCCTCAGGCACCTGTTCGACCATCACGGGCATCGTCTTCGGCTGCCGCTGGCCGATCGCCTGAGCCCTCCCGCCAACATCTCCGCCGTTCCCACCGGAGAGGCGGCGGCGCTGGGACTCCTCGCCGGCTACGGGATTCCGGTTCCCCGCCTGGAGACCGCCAGCGACGAGCCGTCACTGTTGGAGGCTGCTGCCCGGGTCGGCTATCCGGTGGTTTTGAAGACGGCCGGCCCGATAGGTCACAAGGCGGAGGTCGGCGGCGTGATCCTCGGAATCCCGGGCCCGGGCCCTCTGCTCGACGCCTATCGAGACCTCTCCGCCCGGCTCGGCGCCGAGGTCGTGGTGGCGGAGACGATCAGCGGGAGCGTCGAGATCGGGCTGGGGATGATCCGGGACGAGCAGTTCGGGCCGGTGATCGTGCTCTCGGCCGGGGGCACACTGATCGAGGTGATCGGGGACCGGGTCGCCCTCCTCCCTCGGGTGGACCGGGCCGGGGCCCGCCGTGCCCTGGACCGTCTCCGGATCCGGCCGCTGCTCGACGGTGTCGGAGGCGCCGAACCCGTCGACCTCGACGCTTTGACCGAGGTGATCGCTCGCTTCTCCGAGCTGGCCGCAGACTGGTCGGGCGTGATCGATGCGTTCGATGTCAACCCGGTGATCGCCGGGCCCGGGGGCGCGGTGGCGGTCGACGCACTGATCGAGGCGAGACGATGAGCGAGCCGGTCCTGGTCGACGACGAGGGCTCGGTGCGCCGCTTGACCTTGAACCGCCCCGAGAAGCTGAATGCGCTCAACTCGGATCTGGTCGAGTCGATCTCCTCCGCCCTGGCCCGGGCGGCAGAGGATCCCGAGGTGCGGGTGGTGGTGTTCGCCGGTGCGGGCAGATCGTTCTGTGCCGGATACGACCTTTCCGAGGAGCCGGGCCCGGCCGGTCCCGAGCAGAGTCTGCGGCACAGTCTCGATCGGTTGCTCGAGGTCTTCGACCATCCCAAGCCGATCATCGCCCAGGTCCACGGACACTGCCTCGCCGGCGGCTGTGACCTGATGATGATGTGTGATTTGGCCGTGGCTTCCGACGATGCGGTCTTCGGTCAGCCCGAGATCAGGTTCGGCTCGGCGGTGGTCGCCCATGTGATGCCCTGGCTGGTCGGGGCGAGGAAGGCCAAGGAGCTGATCCTGACCGGGGACGATCGGGTCGATGCGGCGGAGGCGCTGCGAATCGGGCTGGTCAACCGGGTGGTCTCCCGGGACCGCCTGGAGGAGGAGACGATGAGATTGGCAAGTTCGCTGGCCGTGGTCGACCCCCTGGCGATGCGTCTCACCAAGAAGGCGGTCAACCGTTCCTGGGAGGCAGCCGGATTCCGGCAGGCCCTGATCGAGGCTGTCGCGATCGGCGCCGAGATCGAGAAGGCGCGGGTGCCCGAGCGCGCGGAGTTCGACCGGCTGGCAGCAGAGAAGGGCCTCAAAGAGGCCCTTCTCTGGCGCGATGGTCGCTTCAGCGAGTGAGCGTCGGGGAGACCCGATTCACAGATCTTCGGATATCGCGGAACCCTGGCACTCAGGGTGTCCGCATCCACATCCGAGCTGGGACATCGTCCCATGGTCACGGCAGAAGTCGCCGCAATAGGGGTCGGCGGCGGTCACCTGACAGGTACAAGAGCCATGCTGGCATTCCATCGTTCTCTCCTTGGTCGGGATGCCCCTGCTCTCTACCCGAATCGGGGGATGGCCCAAACCGGGCCGGGTCCCGCCAGAATGCGGGTGGATGAGACTCGGCCTGCTCGTCTGTGACCACGTCCGTCCCGAGCTACGGGGGATCTCGGGCGACTACGAGGACATGTTTCGCCGCCTCTTCGCCGGTCACGACCAGGTCGAAGTCGTGGTCTACGACGCCATCGGCGGCGAGCTCCCCTGGGCCCCGGGAGAGTGCGACGCTTGGCTCACCACCGGATCGCGGCATTCGGTCAACGACGACGCGGAGTGGATCCGGGCATTGGAGGGCTTCGTCCGTGACGTCGCCTCGGCTCGAGTTCCCTTCATCGGGATCTGCTTCGGGCATCAGCTCATCGCCAAGGCGATGGGCGGTTCGGTGGTCAGGTCGGAGCGGGGCTGGGGGGTGGGGCTGAAGCAGGTCGAGGTCGGCCCCGAGGTCGGCCTCGGCAGCTCCTATCGGGTGCTGACCAGTCATCAGGACCAGGTGGAATCGCTCCCGCCCGGTGCAGAGGTGCTCGGTTGGAACGAGCATTGCCCGGTGTCGATGCTCCAGGTGGGGGAGACCCTGATCGGGATTCAGGGTCATCCCGAGTTCGACGCCGAATACTCGGCGGCTCTGATGGAGTTGCGCCGGGGCTCCGTGATCCCGGAGGAGGCCGTCGACGCCGGGCTCGCCTCGCTCGGCGAGCCCACCGACTCGAGCCGTCTCGCCGGCTGGATCGTTGACTGGATCGAATCAGGCACCGAGCGATCGGGTTGAGGATCGCTTCTCCGTCTCACCCTTCGGCCCAGCCAGGGCCGGTGGCGCGCCTACCGGCGCGTCCTTTGGCCGGTCG
>DASUSU010000228.1:0-12171 GCA_036374915.1 Acidimicrobiia bacterium
GATGTCGACATCGTCCAGATGGCCCTCGGTGACGGCGTAGATCGCCAGTACCTGCTCCTCGACCGGTATCGGGGAGAACTGCGGCTGCTTCAGCACTTCGACCACCCGACGCCCCCGCTCCAGCTGGGCCAGGGAGGTGGCGTCGAGCTCGGAGCCGAACTCGGCGAAGGCGGCCAGATCGCGGTACTGGGCCAGGTTGAGCCGGAGCGGCCCTGCGATCTTCCGCATCGCCGCCACCTGGGCGGCGCCACCGACTCGGGACACCGAGGTCCCCGCGTTCAGGGCGGGTCGGATCCCCTGGTAGAACAGGTCGGTCTCGAGGAAGCACTGCCCGTCGGTGATCGAGATGACGTTGGTGGGGATATAAGCGGAGATGTCGTTCGACTTGGTCTCGATCACGGGGAGACCGGTCATCGACCCCGCCCCCAGCTCGTCGGAGAGCTTGGCGCAGCGCTCCAGGAGCCGGCTGTGCAGGTAGAAGACGTCGCCGGGGTAGGCCTCACGACCGGGGGGGCGGCGGAGGAGGAGGGAGATCTCCCGGTAGGCGACCGCCTGCTTGGAGAGGTCGTCGAACATGACCAGGGCGTGCTGACCGCCGTACATCCAGTGCTGGCCGATGGCCGACCCGGCATAGGGGGCGTACATCTGGAGGGCGGGTGCGGCCGAGGCCGGGGCGTTGACCACGACCGTGTACTCCATGGCACCGGCCTCCTCGAGGGTGGCCACGATCTCGGCCACCGTCGACGCCTTCTGCCCGATGGCGACGTAGATGCACTTGACCTCGTCCTTGGTCCCCTGGTTGACCTTCTGGTTGATGATGGTGTCGACCAGGATCGCCGTCTTTCCGGTCTGACGGTCGCCGATGATGAGCTGACGCTGCCCCCTGCCGATCGGAGTCATGGCGTCGATGGCCTTGATCCCGGTCTGGAGCGGCTCGCTGACCGGCTGCCTCTCGACCACCGAAGGGGCCTGGGTCTCGAGGAGACGACGCTCGGTGGTGTCGATCGGGCCCTTGCCGTCGACCGGATTGCCCAGCGGGTCGATGACACGCCCCAACAGGGCGTCGCCGACCGGGACGGAGAGCACCGTGCCGGTCTGCTTGACCGGGTCTCCCTGCTGGATGTGGCTCGCCTCACCGAGGATGACGACGCCGAGGTCCTCCTCGTCGATGTTGAGGGCGACCCCGATCAGGCCACCGGGGAACTCGAGCAGCTCGGAGGCCATGACGCTGGGCAGACCCTCGACCCGGGCCACCCCGTCGGCGATGGACGTGACATAGCCGACCGCCTCTTTGTCGACCTCGGGCTCCCATCCGGAGAGCTGCTCGCGCAGGGAGTCGGTTATCTGGTCGGCGGTGATGGTCAATTCAGACATTGGTCTCCTCAGCGGCTCAGCACGGCGTGGCGAAGTTCTTCCATGGAATGGGCCAGCGACCCGTCGATGACCACGTCACCGATCCGGGCCACGATCCCGCCGATCACCGACTCGTCGACGATGACCTTCACCTCGACCTTGCGACCGGTGGCCTTGCCCAGGGCGGCGGCGAGACGCTCGACGGTGTCGTCGTCGAGCGGGACGGCGCTGCGCACCTCGGCCATGGCGTGGGACCGGGACTCGACGGCGCGCTCGACGAACGACGAGGCGATGGAGGGGAGCTCCGAGGCGCGGCCGAGACCGACGATGAACTGGACCAGCCCGACGCTCAGGTTCGAGGCCCGGCCCCCGATCAGCTCGTCGATCACGGCGCGTTTGCGCTCCATCGGCAGCTCGGGGTCGGTGAGGGCCGATCTCAGCTCCTCGGACTTCTCCATGGCCTGCCCGATGGCGAGGAACTCGGTCTCGACGCGCTCCAGCTCACCCTCTGCCTGGGCGAGGGCGAGGATGGCCTCGGCGTAGGTCGAGATCCGGTCGCTCATCTACAGCGACTCCAACTCGGTCAGGTAACGCTCGATCAGGTCTTTTTGGATCTTGTCGTCGAGGGACCCGCCCACGATCTTCTCCGCCAGGCCCACCGAGATCTCTCCCACCTCGCGTCGGGCGTCGGCGAGAGCGCGACCCTTCTCGGTCTGCGCCTCTTCGCGCGCCTTGGCCAGGATCTGGGCGGCTTCTTCCTCGGCCCTGGCCACGATGTCCGTCTTGAGCTGCTCGCCGGCGACCCGGGCCTCCTCGATGACCCGGTTGCCCTCGGCCTTGGCTTCCGCAAGCTGGGCCCGGTAGTCGGCAAGCAGGCTCTCCGCCTCCCGCTTCGCCTCCTCGGCCTCGGTGAGCTGCCCGGTGATCGCTTGCTGACGGGCTTCCAGAGTCCGGTTGATCATCGGCATTGCCCGACGCCCAACGAACCAGAAGACGATGAGGAAGGCGATGACCCCGGCGATCAGCTCCGATGCGGGGGGCACGATCAGGCTGATACCGCCGCCGGTCTCTCCCCCCTCCTCGGTGGCCAGGACGGCCAGGGCTGTCAGTAGGTGCATGGTCGTTCTCCTGTCAGGCAGAGGCGATGAAGAAGAGGACGAACCCGATCAGGGCCAGCGCCTCGGTGAGGGCGATGCCCAGGAACATGGTGGTCCGGATCGTGCCCTGCATCTCGGGCTGGCGGGCCATCGCGGTGATGGCGTTGCCGGCCACGATGCCGATGCCGATGCCGGGGCCGATGGCGCCCAGGCCGTATCCCACCAGGGAGAGTGCTCCCACCAGGTTGTCGATGTTGCCTTCCATCTGTTTCTCTCCTTAGTGCTCGAAGTGGATGGACGATTCGATGTAGATCGCGGTCAGCAAGGTGAAGATGTAGGCCTGGAGCACACCGATCAGGATCTCCAAGAGGAACATGAACAGGCCCAGGGCGAACCAGAAGACGCCGATCGAGCCTTTGACCCCGATCTCGGGGATGGCGGCGATGAAGATCACCCCCGAGGTGAGGAGCAGGGTCAGCATCAGGTGCCCGGCCACCATGTTGGCGAATAGTCGGACTGCCAGCGTGATCGGCCTCAGGATGAAGATCGAGAACACCTCGATCAGCCCCACCAGCCATCTCAGGCCGATCGGGACCGTCTTGGGCCAGGCGGTGTCGATCAGAAAGCGGAAGTTGTTCTTGGCAAAGCCGACGAACATGAAGACGACGTAGGTGACCAGTGCCAGGAAGAGGGGTATCGCCATCCGCGACGTGACCGGGAAGTTGATCAGCGGGGTGATCTCGAACAGGTTCCCCACCAGGAGGAAGAAGAACATCGCCATCAGGTAGGGCACGTACTTGGACCCCTCGGGACCGATCACGTCCCGGGCGATGCCGTCCCTGACAAAGCCCACCATCCCCTCCACCGCGGCCCCGAACTTGGTCGGGACCAGTCTCTGCCCGCGCAGACCGAAGTAGAGGATGGCGATCGCGACGAGGGCGGCGAGCAGCATCAGGATGTGGGTCCGGCTGAACTCGAGCCCGCCGACGGTGAAGATGGCGGGGAACTCGAACAGCTCGTTGACGTTCGCCGGGGCGCAGATCACCTCGTTGGCGACGTCACATTCGGTGGCGAGGATCATCTGCGCCAACTCAGCACCCTTTCTCTATTCCTGGAGATCGAGACCGCCTCCCACGTCAGGAGTGCGAAGTAGGCGATCACCGCCGCCACCCCGAAGGCCACCCGGTCCACGTCGACCAGGCTGGCGATGAGATAGACGGCGCCCACGAACAGCACGAGACGAAGGATGAACCCGATCAGAGCGGCGGCATGATAAGCCTGGAGGCTGATCCTTGCCGAAATCGAGAGGATGAGGCCGGCGAGCAGGAAGTTGGCCAGGACCACCGCCACGCCGAGCGCGGCGCTCCACGCACCATCCCACCCGCGCACGAGCCCGAAAACAAGGACGAGGAGCGGGGCGACATAGATCGCCCGTGCCGCGGTGTCACGGGCGAGATAGGCCTCGACCGGGGGACCGTGCTCAAGACTCACGATCGGCCTCCCCGATCGTCTGGATGTAGCTCCATACCTGGACGAACCCCGAGTAGATGCCGAGCAGGCTGCCGATCACGACCAGCCAGGGCTCGGTGCCCAGCCAGCGGTCGGCGAGGAACCCGAGCAGGGCGCCGGAGAGGATGGAACCGGCGAACGCCCCGGATCGGCCCCACCCTTCGTGGAGGGCGCGGCTGACCTGCTGGTGAGGAGTCTCGTACTTCATCGCATCTTGGTGTGGTGACTGGATCCCAAGCTTGTGAATCTATTCACAAAGGGTAGGAGCCGACCCGGAGCCGGCCAAATCGCGAACCTACACATGTCCGGGGAAATCCTCAGGGTAGGGCGGGAATTCCGCGGCAAGCTCGGCGACGCGCCCCCTCACCTCGTCGAGGACCGAATCCTGGTCCCGGTCGTGGAGGGCGCGGGCGATGAGCCGGGCCACCTCGGAAGCCTCGGCCTCCTTCATCCCCTGGGTGGTCATGGCCGGGGTCCCGATCCTGAGCCCGGAGGCTCGGAACGGGGGGCGAGGATCGTTGGGGATGGTGTTGAAGTTGAGCGTGATCCCCAACCCGTCGAGGAGTCGGGCCGCGCTCTTCCCGTCGAGGTCTTCGTCGACGGAGCGCAGGTCGACCAGGAAGAGGTGATTGTCGGTGCCACCGGAGACCACCCGCACCCCCTCTTCCTGGATGGCGGCGGCCATGGCCCTGGCATTGGCCACGATCTGCTCGGTGTAGAGATGGAACCCGGGCCGCATCGCCTCCTGGAAGGAGACCGCCTTGGCTGCTATCTGCGACTCGATCGGGCCGCCCTGGGCGTTGGGGAAGATGGCCTTGTCCACGTCCTTTGCGTACTCGCCGGTGCTGAGGATGAGCCCGCCCCTGGGACCGCGCAGAGCCTTGTGGGTGGTCCCGGTGACCACGTCGGCGTGAGGCACCGGTGAGGGGTAGGAGCCCCCGGCAACCAGGCCGATGAAATGAGCGGCGTCGACCATGAAGATGGCCCCGATCTCGTCGGCGATCGACCTGAAGCCCTCGTAGTCGAGAAGCCTGGAGTAGGCCGAGTAGCCGGCGAGGACGATCCTCGGTTGATGCTCGAGGGCCAGGTCCCGCACCTGGCCCATGTCGATGAGCTCGGTCTCCGGGTCGACCCCGTAGGCGTGGAAGTCGTAGTAGAGACCGGAGAAGTTGACCGGGGAGCCATGGGTCAGGTGCCCGCCCTGGTCGAGACGCATGCCGAGCACCCGGTCACCGGGCTCGAGGAGCGAGAAGTAGACCCCCATGTTTGCCTGGGCACCGGAATGGGCCTGGACGTTGGCGTGCTCCGCCCCGAACAGCTGCTTGGCCCGGTCGATGGCGAGTTGCTCCATCTCGTCGACCACCGCGCAGCCCTCGTAGTAGCGACGCCCCGGGTACCCCTCGGCGTACTTGTTGGTGAAGACCGAGCCGGAAGCGGCCATCACAGCCGGCGAGGCGAAGTTCTCCGAGGCGATGAGATGGATGTGGCTGTTCTGTCGTTCCAGGTCTTTGCGGATGAGCCCGGCCATCGTCGGGTCGACCTGCTCCAGGGGGTCCGTCGAGATCATGGGAACGAGGGTACCTAGACCCGGACCGGCCCCCGGCGCAGCACCACCACTTCCCCTCGGGTGACGTCGACGACGGTGGAAGCCTCGCCTCCGCTGCAAGTCCCTTCGACGTAGAACGCCACCTGATCACCGAACACCGCACGCGCTTCCCGGTCGCTCAGCGACTCGGCGCCGCCACTGACGTTGGCCGAGGTGACGGCGAGAGGACCGACCGCGGCAAGCAGCTCGAGGGTCACCGGGTGGTCGGGCACGCGTATCCCCACTGTTAGGCGCTGGGTGTCACCGACCCAGTCGGCCAGGATCACTCTCGGGGTCACCACGAGGGTGAGCGCCCCGGGCCAGTGCGCCGTGGCGAGATCGGCGGCGAGCCCGCTCATCTCGCCAATCACCTCGGCCTGTTCCAGCGAGGCCAGGAGCAGGCCGATCGGCTTGTGCTCGGGTCGGCCCTTGAGGTCGAACAGCCTGTTCACCGCGGCCTCGCTCATCGGATCGGCCCCGATCCCGTACACGGTGTCGGTGGGCAGACCCACCACCTCCCCGCGTCGTATCGCTGCTACGGCACCCTCGATGGTCACGGTTTGACCGCGACGATGTACCGATCACGGCCGCTCAGGTCCTGGCGGACGATGGCGGGGAGGTCAATGAACGAACTGGTGGCCGAAACGCCCTGTCGCTCCCCGATCTCGCAGACGATCACTCCCCCGGGCCGAAGCCATGCCGCCGCCGAGGCGCCGATCCTCTGGATGACCTCGAGCCCGGTGGGCCCGGCGACCAGAGCCACCCTCGGCTCACGCTGCACGTCGGCGGGGAGCCGGGCGAAGTCGACCTCGGCGACATAGGGAGGATTGGCCACGATCAGGTCCACCGACCCGAGTATCGCGGTGGGGAGCGGGTCGAAGAGGTCGCCCTCGGCGAGATAGACCTGCAGCCCGGTCCGATACCGGTTGTCGGTGGCGACCTCGATCGCATCCGGCGAGATGTCGGTGGCGAACACCGCCGCCGACGGGAACCGGCTCTTCAGGGCGAGGGCCAATGCGCCCGAGCCAGTGCAGAGATCGACGATGATCTCCGGGCTGCGCACCATTCGGATGGCCAGATCGAACATCCCCTCGGTCTCGGGCCTCGGGATCAACACTCTCTCGTCGACGGTCAGATCGAGGGGGCCGAACGGCGCAGTGCCCTCGATGTACTGGAGAGGCTCTCCCCCGAGGCGGCGGGCGATGAGGTCTTCGATGGGGCTGTCGGGACCAGCGACTGCCTCGAGCCTGACCCTCTCATGTTCGGGAATCGTGGTCATGGGCGCGTCCAGCTCTCAGTTCCGGCCTCCCAGCCGTCAGAAGATACTTCACTTTCGCGATCTGACCGGGACATCTCCCGGCTGAGCCGCCCCGGTCTGCCATCATCAGGCGGCAAAGAACTGCCTGCGGAGGTCTCGAAGAGCCCCGATGAGTGAGCCAAAGCGCGTTCTCGTCGCCGACGACTCGGAAACGGTCACGACGGTGCTGGTCACCGCCCTCGAATTGGAGGGCTATGAGGTCGAGACTGCGGGCAACGGTGTCGAGGCATACGAGAAGGGGATCGAGGGCGGCTACGACCTGGTGATCCTCGACCAGCTGATGCCGGGAATGCTCGGGTTGGAGATAATCGACCGCTGGCAGCAGGAAGGTCACGTGATCCAGACCATCATGCTCTCCGGCGTCGACGACGAGCGAACCGTGGTCAACAGCCTCGAATCCGGCGCCGTCGACTTCATCAGGAAGCCATTCCGCCTCCCCGAGCTGCTGGCGAGGGTCCGTCAGCGTCTTCCCGGCTGAACGCCGGTCTGCTCAATCCGGCCTCCGCATCGACCGATGTAGAGCAGAGATATCTCATGAACGCAACCACGATCGGCTTGATCGCGGTCGGGATCATCTTCATCGTCGACATCGTCCTGCTCCTGGGGCTGGTCCTGGTGAAGGCATTCCACCGCAGGCGCACCGAGCGCCATTCGCTGCGCCGCGCCGCCTATGTGGCCACGCTCAGCCGTCATCTCGCCTCCAACCAGCACAGCGACCGGATCGACGAGGCGGCAGCCGGCGATGACGCCTTCATCGACGCCGTCATCGACTTGCGCAACGTCGTCTCCGGCCGCGAGATCGAGACCCTCACCGGGTTGGTGGACGGTCTCGGCGTGGTGAAGCGGCAGGAAGCCAAGCTGCGGAGCAGGTTCCCATTGGGACGACGGCTCCGCGCCGCGGTCTCCCTGGCCGAGATCGGGGACGAGACAACCGCCCCCGTCCTGATCGAGCACATCTCCGACCGGGAGCCGGAGATCAGGATCCAGTGCGCCCGGGGCCTGGGCCGGATGCAGTACACGGCCGGGATCGACGCCATCCTGGAGAGGCTCGGCATCGAGGACCCGTGGGTGCGTGTCCGCTTCGCCGACACCTTGATCGGGTTCGGGGCGAAGGCGACCTGGCCCCTCGCCGCCTACATCAGGGTCAACCTCGGCCACGACGAGAATCGCGGCGTCATCGAGGCGATCAGGGTGTTGGGGACCATCGGCGACCGCGAGGTGGGCCCGATCCTGTCCGGTGTCCTCCGAGTCGCCTCGGATCCCGAGGTCCAGCTTGCGGCCATCGAAGCGCTCGGGTTCGTCGGCGGCCCGATGGCGATACCCCCGCTCGACCACGCCCTCCGCTCCTCGGACTGGAGGCTGAGGGCGAAGGCGGCGACCGCTCTCGGCCACATCGGCGATCCCTCGGCGAACCGTGCCCTGGCCGCCCGGCTCGAGGACGAGGAGTGGTGGGTGAGACGCAACTCGGCGGCGGCGCTCGGCTCGCTGCCGGGAGGGGAGCAGATCCTGTTGGCGACGATGTGGTCCGCCGACCAGCATGCCCGGGACGCGGCCGCCGAGACCCTCGCCGACATCGGGACCCTCACCGCGGCCCGTCTCCGTGACGAGGCCGGCGTGGCCAGCGAAGAGGACATCCTCCTCCTCGAATACGTCGTAGCCGGGGATCGGGTGATGGTGTGATCCGGGAGATTCTCGCCTGGGTCGGCTATGCCACCCTCGTCTACTTCATCCTGATGCAGATGTACATGATCGGCCTGGGGCTGCGCTCGGGCGCGGTGATGCGGCGAATCCACCATCTCAACCGATTCGGCAGGGTCTCCGAGATGCTCTCCAGCTACACCTCGCCCCCGGTCTCGATCGTCATCCCGGCCTACAACGAGGCGGTGGGCATCGTCGCCTCGGTACGTTCGATGTCGATCGTCGGCTACCCCCGATTCGAGATCGTGGTCACCAACGACGGCTCGAGCGACGAGACCCTGGAGGAGTTGATCGAGGCGTTCAACCTGGAACGGGTGCGGGTCCCGTATCGGCCGGACATCCCCACGGCTCCGGTCCGGGGCATCTACCGGGGACGGGGGACGGTCGACATCACGGTGATCGACAAGGAGAACGGCGGCCGGGCCGACGCCCTCAATGCCGGCATCAACGCGGCTCGCTATCCCTACGTCCTCTGCACCGACGCCGACGTGATCCTCGATGCCAATTGCCTGGTCGGGGCGATGCGACGGGTGGTCGAGGACCGGGAGAGGACCATCGCGGTCGGAGGCAACATCCGGCCCCTGAACGGGAGCCGGGTCCAGCTCGGTCATCTGATCAAGGCCGAGGTGCCCAAGAAGCTGGTTCCCCGGATGCAGGTGCTGGAGTACCTGCGCACTTTTCTCGCCAGCCGCCCGGCCTGGTCGCGGATGGAGGCGCTGCCGCTGGTCTCCGGGGCGTTCGGGGTCTGGAAGCGGTCGGCAGTCGTCGCGGTGGGCGGGTTCACCAGCGGTCACATGGGCGAGGACATGGACCTGACCATGCGGCTGCACCGGTATCACATCGACAACAAGATCCCCTATCGGATCGTGTACGAGCCGTCGGCCGTGATCTGGACCGAGGTCCCCGAGACGCTGCGGGTGCTCAAGCGGCAGCGGATCCGATGGCATCGCGGTCTGATGACCGCGGTGAAGGACTTCATGCCCATGACCTTCAACCCCAAGTACGGGAAGGTCGGGATGATCACCTGGGCCGCCATGTTCCTCTTCGAGTACCTGGCGCCGGTCATCGAGTTCGTGGGCTGGATAACCATCCCCACCGCCTTCGCCCTCGGTGCGCTGAACACGACCTCGCTCTTCGTGCTCCTCGCCCTCGCCTTCGGCATCGGCCTGCTCAACTCGCTGGTGGCTCTCCTCCTCGACGAGTCCTACGGCTACTTCAACTCCAGGGCCGACACCGCCAGGCTCATCGTCATGGCCCTGATCGAGAACTTCGGCATGCGACAGATCACCGTCGCGTGGAGGATCCGCGCCCTGATCGGGGGCAAGATCACCCGGGCTTGGGGGAACATGGAGCGAAAGGGCGTGGCCAACCTCGGCCTGGAGGGGTGATGCTCAGGACCCGTCGGCGAGGCGGGAGGCCTGCTCGTCGGTGGCGAGGGCGGTGACGAACTCGTCGAGGTCGCCCTCGAGCACCTGGTCGAGCCGTTTCAGGGTGAGCCCGATTCGATGGTCGGTCACCCGGTTCTCCTTGAAGTTGTAGGTGCGGATCTTCTCCGAGCGCTCACCGGAGCCCACCTGGGAGCGCCGGGCCCCGGCCACCTCCGATCGATGCCGCTCCAGTTCCTGCTGGTAGAGGCGGGCGCGGAGGATTCGCATCGCCTTCTCCTTGTTCTGCAGCTGGCTCTTCTCGTCCTGACAGGTGACGACCAGACCGGTGGGAATGTGAGTGAGACGGACCGCCGAGTCGGTGGTGTTGACCGATTGGCCGCCGGGCCCGGTGGACCGGTAGACGTCGACCTTGACGTCGTTGGGGTCGATCTCGACCTCGACCTCCTCGGCTTCGGGGAGGACGGCCACGGTGGCGGTGGAAGTGTGGACCCGCCCCTGCGACTCGGTCCTCGGCACCCGCTGCACCCGGTGCACACCCGCCTCGTACTTCATCCGCGAGTAGGCGCCCTTCCCTTTGACCGCCACGATGACCTTGTCGAATCCGCCGGCGTCGGACGGCGAGCTGTCCATCGGCTCGATCTTGAAACCGTGCCGTTCGGCATAGCGCTCGTACATGCGGAGCAGGTCGCCGGCCCAGATGGAGGCCTCGTCGCCGCCGGCGGCGGAGCGGATCTCGACGATCACGTCCTTGGCGTCGGCCGGGTCGGCCGGGACCAGGGCCATCTTGACCCTGATCTCGAGCTGCTCGATCTCGGCTTGGAGGTCCTTGGCCAGGGTCGCCATGTCGGGGTCGTCGTCCATCGCCCGGGCTTCTTCGAGATCGGCCCTGGCCTGGCGAAGCCGGCGGATGTCGGCCACGACCTCGCGAAGGTCGGAATGGCGCTTCCCCAGCTCGGCGAGCAGCGACGAGTCGGCCAGCGTCTCGGGGTCACCGAGCGACCTCTCGGTCTCCTCGAACACGGCCTCGATCTCGGCCAGCCTCGACGCCAGCGTCTCGTCCATCATCCCTCCCCGTCGGGAGGGGTCAGGCCGAAGACCGCCCGCCGCACTTCCAGGGCCGTGTCGGGCACGCCGCCCCGAGCGAGGACGTCGTCGACCATCTCGTCGTCGAGGGCGACCAACAGGCTGGAGATGGCAACCTCGATCTGGGACTCGTCAGGGACTCGTGTGGTCAGCTTCTGCAGCCACACTCCCGGGGCGGCGAGAGCCCGGGCCAGGGTGCCTGTGCTCCTCGTCCCCGACCATCTCAACAGCTCGTATGCGAATCCGGCGATCACCGGTATGCCGAGGAGACGCGAGGTGACGAGGAAGGCCCATCCGGGCCGGCCGAACAAGGAGAAGAAGACGATCGACCCCAGGACCACGATGAGGAGAAAACTGGTCCCGCAGCGAGGGTGCTCGGGGGGATAGCGGCGGACCGACTCGATGCTGAGCGGCTCCCCCGACTCGTAGGCGTGGATCGACATGTGCTCTGCCCCGTGATACTCGAACACCCTCCCGATCTCGGCGGAGCGCCCGATCGCCCAGATGTACCCGACGAAGAGCACGAGCCGGATCACCCCTTCGATCACGTTGAAGACGAGACCCGACTCACCGGAGAGGGCTCCTGCGGCAAGGGCGGGGAGGAGGATGAAGATCCCGGCGAAGAGAACGAAGGCCAGGGTCATCGTCCAACCGATCTGGGCCTTGGTCAGCGGCTCTTCCTCTTCACCGGAGGCCTTCTCGGCCGACCAGGACAGGGCTCGGAACCCGAGGCTCAGTGACTCCCAGAGCACCACGATGCCTCGGACCAGCGGGATCCGGGCGGCCCGGTTGCGCTCGGCGAGACGACCGAGCACGTCGCGTCTCGCCTCGATGGTCTGGTCGGGTCGACGCACCGCCACGGACCAGGCGCCCGGGGCGCGCATCATCACGCCTTCGATGACTGCCTGGCCTCCGACCGTCTTGGCCGGGTCGATCGGACCGCTCAGCCGAGGAGCGGCTGGCTCACTCTGCGTCAGCGGCTTCCGTCTCCGCGCTCGCATCGGCCGGGTCCCCGGCCTTGGTGAAGGCGGTCTTGCCGTAGCGCTTCTGGAAGCGCTCGACCCGCCCCCCGCTGTCCACCAGCTTCTGCTTCCCGGTGAAGAACGGATGGCACTCGTTGCACAGCTCGATGTGCATCTC
>DASUSU010000229.1:0-18196 GCA_036374915.1 Acidimicrobiia bacterium
CAACGACGAGCTTGATCAGGTTCGAGAGCTGATCGGGATCCCCCTTTACGAAGCGTCCCTCCTCGGCCAGCGAACCGGTGAGATGCACCTGGCTCTCATCTCGGTGCCCGACGATCCGGTGTTCGCCCCGCAGCGGTTGACCACCCTGTACCAGCGATCGCTGTATCAGAGCACCAGGTCGTCGATAAAGAACAGCTTCAACCTCCTCCGTCGCAGGCGCTCGCGACTGACCCCGGCCCAGGCGGAGCTGGCCGATCTGGTGTTGGGGCGGGAGCACGACCTGCTCGAGGACCTGCTCTCGATCACGACCGAGAAGATCGACGCGGTGCGCCTCCGGGTGCACGGCGACTACCACCTGGGCCAGGTCCTCTACACCGGGGACGACTTCGTCATCATCGACTTCGAGGGGGAGCCACAACGTCCGTTGTCGGAGCGGCGGATCAAGCGTCTCGGTCTGCGCGATGTGGCCGGCATGCTCCGCTCCTACCAATACACCACCCAGATGGCCCTCAGGGCCGCGCTCGAGGGCGGGGTCGAGGAGCCGGAGCACGCCGACACCCTCGCCGAGTGGGCCGACGGTCTTGCTCGCTGGCTGGCCGCCGGCTTTCTCCGCGGCTATCTGGCCACGGTGGAGGGCACACCGATAGTGCCGGCCGAACCGGCCCACCTGAGGCGGCTCCTCGACACGCTGGTCCTCGACAAGGCGGCATATGAGCTCGGCTACGAGCTCAACAACCGCCCCGACTGGGTCGACATCCCCCTGCGCGGTCTTCTCCTCGCCTCCACCGCATACGGCTGACCGGCGAAGCGTGGGCCGCTACCCGCCACAGCGGTACCACGGCTTCTCGGCGAACCAGGCGCCGACCTTCCGCCAGGAGCGGCGGGCGGAGCGCCAGATCCAGATGGTGAGGGTGGTTGCGGCGACCACCAGGAGTGCGACGACGATGATGGTGGGGATCGGGTAGGTGACGGCGAGTGTGACCAGGCCGGCGACGCCGACGTCTTCGACCAGGGAGAGCCCGATGTTGCTCACCGGCTCCGGGGATGTGTTGACCACGACCCGGGTCGAAGCCTTGGCAGCGTGGGCATCGAGAGCCAGAGCGCCGGCCACCGCGGCCCCGACCGCGGCGCCGATGCTGGCAGAGTCCCCGGCGATGACCGCGCCCAGCCCGGCCGCCCCCAGTGGCCGGATCACGGTGTGAATGACATCCCACACGCTGTCGACGTATGGGATCTTGTCGGCGACGAACTCGATGAGGTACAGGACCCCGGCCACGATCATCACGTCGAGCCGGGTCAGGACATCGGGAATGTCGGCCCAGCCGAGCCGCCCGGCGGCGCCGAGCATGAGGGCGACCAGATAGAGGTTGATCCCCGAGGCCCAACCCGATCCGGCGATCAGCCCTGCCGCTTCCACCGGGGGGAAACTACTCCGGATCCTGCCGGACGGCATCGACCGGGGTTGGACTAGATTCGAGTGGTGCCCCTACTCGAGAGGCAGGCATGGAAGAGAGCATGGACGTCGTCCTGTCCATCCATCTGATCGAAGACGAGATCGAGACCGTGGCTGTTGCCCAACTCGACCTGCGGGAGGATCACTTCGAGGCGAGAGGCAGGGCGCGGCGCAACCCGGTGGACCCGGCGAGACCGGTGATCGGCGAGGAGTTGGCCATCGCAAGGGCTCTGGCCGCCCTCGAAGCCCAGATCAACGACTCGGTGCAGGAGAAGATCGACCAGTTCCTGATCCACACCGACTGACCGGCCCCGGGCGCTAGCCCACCGTCGGCGCCACCGGGTGGCGCACGATGGTGCGCAGCTTCTCGGGCGCCGACCGACGCGGGTCACTCAAGTAGATCTCGTGGTGCTTGCCGCTCTGGACCAGCCCTTGCTCGGCGGCGAAGGCGTGCATCTTGTCGATGTTGGGCTGCTCCTCGGCGTAGGGGCCGACGTGCATGATCTGGACCACCAGCCCTTCGGCGAGGACGTCGAGCCGGAGCCGGGCCAGGGCAGGGTTGGGCTCCTTGGCCTCGGCCCTCGCCGCCTCTTCGGCCACTTCGTCGGCGGTGACGAAGTCGGGCACCCAGATCATCGCGGTCCACACCCAGTCACCCGGCTGCCCGATGCTGAAGTCTTCGCCCTTCTCCGTCCACCACAGGCCTTCGAGGGGCCCCATGCTGAATGTGGCCCGGCCCGCCTTCTTTCGCCCGAACTTCAGCCCGTACCCGACCGAGTACAGCGCCCGGATCGCATGCTGATAGTCATCCGACCCGGGTGCACCCCGGCCGTCGACCATGAGGTAGCGCATCCGGGGAATCTCCTTCAGCTCCGGTCTGCCCACCCTGGGCGAGTAGAAGGCCCTGTACTCCTTCTTGAAGTCGACCTCGGTGACCACGGCTATCCCGCCGGTATCGCCTTGTCCACGATCGTCCCCACCGCGACCCCGCGGGGGAGCGATCCGTAGAGACCGCCTCCGCCTCCGGCGAGACGGCTCGCGGCGAAGCCCTCCCACACCTCGATGCGGGCGTGACGGGCGAGCAGGGCGCCGGCGGTGGCCAGGGCCAGCCCCTCGACCAGGCGTCTGGCTTCGTACTCGGCGTCACCCGGGCGACGCACCGAGTCGAGCGCGCCGTCGATGAGGTCGTCGAGACGATGATCGGACCCTTTCGCAGCCTCGAGCTCTTTCTGCAGGGCGTCGACCGTCCCCGGCTCGTGGGCCACCGCCCGGACCAGGTCGAGGGCGATCACATTCCCCGAGCCCTCCCAGATGGCGTTGACCGGCGACTCCCGGTAGAGACGGGGCATGATCGAGTCCTCGACGTAGCCGTTGCCGCCGAGACATTCGATCGCCTCCCGGACCACCTCGCTGCACCGCTTGGTCACCCAGTACTTGGCCACCGGGGTCAGGATCCGCCTCACCAGCGCCTCATGCTCGTCGAGGGGGGCCCGGTCGAAGGCACCGGCGACACGCATCATCAGCAGGGTGGCGGCCTCGGTCTCGATCTCCAGGTCGGCCAGCACGTTGAGCATCAGCGGCTTCTCGACCAGCGGCGAGCCGAAGGCCTGACGATGAGCGCTGTGATGGATCGCCTGGCTCACCGCCTGACGCATCAGGGCAGCCGAGCCGGTGATGCAGTCGAGCCGGGTCCCGGCGACCATCTCGATGATGGTGGCGACCCCGCGGCCCTCCTCGCCGACCATGCGGCCCCACGCCTCGTCGAACTCGACTTCGGACGAGGCGTTCGACTTGTTGCCCAGCTTGTCCTTGAGACGCTGGATGTGGATTCGGTTCACCTCGCCGTCCGGGGTGAAGCGGGGCACCAGGAAACAGGACAGCCCTCCAGGGGCGTTGGCCAGGACGACGAAAGCGTCGCTCATCGGGGCCGACATGAACCATTTGTGCCCGGTGAGCAGGTGCTCGCCCCCCGGTCCTCCGCCGTCGACCGGGTCGGCCCTGGTGGTGTTGGAGCGGACGTCGGAGCCGCCCTGCTTCTCGGTCATCCCCATTCCCATCAGCACACCCGTCTTCTTCGATGCGGGCTGGAACGTGGGGTCGTAGACCCGGCTCATCTGCAACGTCTCCCACTCGGCGGCCACTTCGGGCTGTCGTCGCAGGGTGGGGACGACCGAAGTCGACATCGAGATCGGGCAGAAGTGACCGGCCTCGACCTGGGAGGCGAGGAAGGTCAACGCGGCGCGTGCCGGGTAGCCCCCGTCCCCGGGCCGGTGCTCCCAGGGCAGCGAGTGGAGCCCGCTCGACACGGCCAGGTCGAGGAGCGAGTGCCAGGCAGGATGGAACTCGACCAGGTCGGCGCGATGACCGTAGGCGTCGTGGGTGTGGAGGACCGGGGGATTTCGATTGGCCTGGAACCCCCACTCGTAGACCTCGGTCGAAGACACCCGCCGTCCGAATGCGTCGATCTGATCGGATGACCAGCCGGCGCCCTCCCTGTTCAACGCCTCCTCGAGGACCGGTTCGGCCGAGGCCATGTCGTAGTCGTGTAGCGGCGGCGGCTGGTTGAGGACGACGTGGGTGTCACCCATCGACCCAGCCTACCCTCGCGCCCGGATCGCGATTCGAAGCGCTCAGGGACGCCCTACCTCTCGCCGATGGGTAGAAATAGAACGGGTTGTCGGGATGAGGAGACACCATGCCCGCGAGAATCACCCCCCAGGACGCCCTCCTCAGCCGTCCGAGACTGGATGCTCTGCTCGACGAGGCAGCTTCGCGCCGTCTCACCGCCCTCACCGGTGGCGCCGGGGTGGGGAAGACGACACTGATCCGGCAATGGCTGGGGCGACGCCCGGCGGCGTGGCACACCGCCACATCGGGAGACGGCTCGCTGTCGGTCCTGGCCCGGGGAATACTCGACAAGTTGCGTCTCCAGGTCCCGGATCTGTCCCCGGACCTCTTCCTGGCCATCGAGGGTGGGCGTGGGCCCGAGACCGAGGCGGCGGAGTCGGCTCGGGCCGACTCCCTGGCCGCCGAGCTCTGCCGCGACCTCGAGGGCCGGCTGGTCAGAGACCTGTACCTGGTTCTCGACGACGTGCACCTATTGGGCAAGGGCGGCGACTCGGTGCGGCTGATCGCAGCACTGTCCAGGAACGCTCCGGAGCGGCTCCATCTCGTCACTGCCTCTCGTGACCCCCTGCCTTTCCCTACCAGCCGGATGAGGATCCAGAAGCAGGCCGGGGAGATCAGCGCCGACCAGCTCGCCTTCACCCTCGAGGAGGTCGCGTTGCTCCTCCACCAGGCAACCGGCGAGGACAGCCCGGACACGGCGAGGGCGATCTACGAACGCACCGCGGGATGGCCGGTGGCCGTGGTCCTCGCCATGCAGCTCCAGGATCCGAGTGGAGACGCGACATCGCCGATTGGCGGGGACACGACGACGCTCTTCGAGTATCTGGCCGAAGAGGTCATCGGCGCGGAGCCCCCCGATGTCTTGTCTGCATTGCAGATGGGGGCGTCTCTGCCGTGGGTCACCGAGGAGATGGCGTCACGTCTGGCGATCGACGACGAGACGGCCATCCTCTTCGATCCGCAACGACGCAACGTCTACGTCACCCCCGCCCCGAACAATCCTCTGGCGGTGAGCATCTCGCCGCTGGTCAGGGACTTCCTGCTCGAACGTCATCGGCTCGACCCGGGCAAGGAGGAGGGCCTGCTTCGAGACGCCTCGGCCTACTACGAGGAGGAGGGGGCTGTGGCGGAGGCCATGGAGTGCCTCCTCGCCCTCGGCTCGCCCGACGAGCTGGCCCGATTCGTCTCGGAGCGGGGCGAGGCGATGCTCGCCGCCGGGATGGCTCGGCGCATGGTCGAGGCCATCGACCTGATCCCCGAGGAGTCCCGAGGCGCCGAGGTGCTCCTCTACGAGGGTGAGGCGAGGCAGGTGCTCGGGGATTGGGAGGGCGCAACGGCCTGCTACGAGGCGATGGCACCGGGCCCGGGGGAGATCCCGGCCCGCCTCGCCTGGAGGCTCGGCTTCCTCAGCCACATGCGCGGCGACGTGAAGACCGCTCTCGACATCTACGGGAGGGGCCGGCGGGGTGAGGGCGACCTGGCCAACGAGGCGGCGCTGCTCGGCTGGGCGGCGAGTGCCCACTGGCTCCGGGGCGAGAGGGACGAGGCTCAGGGGCTGGCCAACGAAGCCCTCGCCCTCGCCCGCCAGGCCGGCGACTCCCGCGCCCTGGCCACGGCCCACACCGTCCTGGCCATGGTCGCGGCCCTCGACGGGGATCGGGCCGGCAACGACGTCCACTACCTGCGCGCCTTGGAGCATGCGGAGCGGGCCCGCGACGTGGTGCAGACGATCAGGATCCGCTCCAATCGCGGCTCTCACTTCCTCGAGGAGGGTGACTACGACAACGCACTGGCCGAGCTGGACATCGCCCTTCGCCTCGCCGACATGACCGGGTTCCAGTTGTGGCGGGCCATGTCCTTGTCCAACCGGGCCCAGGTGCTCACCAGCCGGGGTCGTCTCGAGGAATCGGTGGCCGACCTGGAGCAGGCCCGGGAGATCTTCCGCCGCATGGGATCGATCCTCGAGTCGTATCCGCTGGCCCAGATGGGCGACGTCTACGCACTGCGCGGCGACATGGCCCTGGCCCGCGCCGCCTACGAGGAGGCAATACGTCTCGGAGAGGAGGCCGAGGACCTCCAGGCCCTGGTCCCGGCACAGTCCGGGTTGGCTCGGGTCCTCGCCCACGATGACCCGGAGCGGGCAGGTCGCCTGGCCGATGAGGCCGCACGGGTGAAGTCCGTGATCGGGCACGCCCGGGCCCTGCTCGCCCAGGGCTTCGTCGCTCTCGCCCGGGGGTGGCGCGAGGAGGCGGGGGACAAGGCGGTGGAGGCGGCCGGGGTGGCGCGTTCCCGGCAGGATCTCCCCGTGCTCGCCGAGGCGATGGAGTTGGAGGCGGCGGCGGATCCCGACCCGGACCGGGCCCGCTCCCTCCTCGAGCAGGCGCGCCGGGTATGGGAGGAGATCGATGCCCCGGTCGGGGTGGCCCGGGTCGACCTTGCCCTCGCCGGGCTGCCCGATGGTGGGCCGCAGCTCGCCGTGAGGGCGGCCAGCGTCCTTCGCGGCCTGGGAGCCAAGGGCCTGGCGCTTCGAGCGGATCAGATGGCGGACAACCTCTCCGAGCGCGGACCTCGAGACGTGAGCATCAGGACCCTGGGCGGATTCGCGGTTTCCGTGGCGGGACAGCCGGTCCCGGCCTCGGCCTGGCAGTCACGGGTCGCCCGGGAGATCGTGGGCATGCTGGCCGCGAATCGGGGCCGCCCGCTCCATCGCGAGATCGTGATCGAACGGCTGTGGCCGGACGAGGACCCGGCCAAGGCGGGCAACCGGCTGTCGGTGGCTCTGAGCACGATTCGCAGCGTGTTCGACCCGGATCGGGCCCATGGGCCCGACCACTACCTGGTGGCCGCCCGGGAGTCGCTCGCCCTCGACCTCGATCATGTCGAGGTCGACATCGAGTCGTTCTTCCAAGAGGCGGGACGGGGCCGCTCACTGATCCGATCCGGGGATCGGGCCCTCGGTCTGTCGGTGCTGCGCTCGGCGGAGGCGCGATATCTGGGCGAGTTCCTCGAGGATCATCCCTACGCGGACTGGGCCACCGCCCGGCGCGAGGAGGCGCGCACCGAGTTCATGTCCATCGCCCGGATACTGGCCGAGGCCGACGCCGAGCTGGGCGACCACGACGCATCCGCCCGCTGGTACATGCGCATCCTGGAACAGGATTCCTACAACGAGCCTGCCCATCTGGCGTTGGTCTCTGCGATGGTGGCCGCGGGGCGGCATGGCACCGCCCGTCGCCTCTACGGGATCTACGTGTCCCGCATGGGCGAGCTCGAAGTGGAGCCGGCCGCCTTTCCCGGGTGAGCGCCTTAAGACGACGCTAAGACCGATGGCGAGACTGCGGGGAATGGACACCTTTGTGGTGCGGGTGTGGGGTCCTGGGGCCGACGAGGAGGGGGAGACGGGCCTCCGTGGCGTTGTCGAACACGTCGCTTCCGGGTGGAGCGGGCGTTTTCGCAGTGCCGAGGAGCTCGTCTCTCTTCTCCGCACGCCCGGCCCGAGGGTAGAGGGCGCAGGCCAGGTGATGGGGGAGGCCTGATCCGAAGGTGCGGAGCCGCCTCCCGTCACGGGGGGCGGCTGCGCACGGTACCTTGTCCCAACCTTGTTCCCGCTGCGTGACATCAACCCCACCCGGATCACACCGGTGGTCACCCTGGTCCTGATCGCGGCCAACCTCGTTGTCTTCTTCCTCCTCCAGGGCCGGGGCACCCCCGACGAGCAGCAGGCACTGGTCTACGAGCGGGCGGCCATCTCCTGTGAGGTGATCACCGGCTCTCCCCTCGGTGCCGAGGAGATCGTCTCCGGCGTCTGCCTGGAAGGCGCCCAGGACCCCATCTTCCCGGACAAGAACGTCTGGCTCGCCCTGTTCACCTCGATGTTCCTCCACGGGAGCATCGGCCATGTCCTGTTCAACATGTGGTTCATGTGGATCTTCGGCAACAACGTAGAGGAGGCGTACGGGCACCTCGGGTTCCTGCTGGTCTACCTGGCCGGAGGGCTGGTGGCCACCGGCGCCTTCGTCGTGATGAACCCCGACGCCACCGTTCCCCTGGTCGGCGCCTCAGGGGCGATCGCGGTCGCCATGGGCGCCTACACCGTGCTCTTCCCCGGTCACCGAATCCTCTCCTTCGTCGGATGGTTCCTGGTCCCGGTCCCCGCCGCCCTCTTCCTGATCTTCTGGTTCGTGGCCCAGTTCGGCCTGGGCGGGACCGGGACCGCCTGGGAGGCGCATGCCGGCGGTTTCGTGTTCGGGGCCCTGGTCAGCCTCCTGCTCCGCCCCCGGCTGATGCGAAGAGTGCCCGGCGGGCTTGTCTACTGACGCTATGCAATGCCGTCGCATTAACTAAGCAACACTGAACACAAACTGTCGAACTGTGTAGGAGGGCGGGTCGTAGTGTGTAGTGTCACTGTTCATTGCTAGCGATGTGGACCTGGGAAGACGGCGGGTGAGATGAGCCGGATCTTGCTCAAAGACGGTTGTGTGCTCAGCCTCGACAAGAAGATCGGGAACTTCCATCGCGCCGACGTGCTGATCGAGGACTCGACCATCGCCGAGGTGGGTCCCGATCTGAGGGCGGGGAACGCCGAGGTGATCGACGCCTCGGACACGATCGTGATGCCGGGCTTCGTCGACACCCATCGCCACGTGTGGGAGGGCCTCTTCCGCAATCTCGGCGATCGGGCCCCGACCTCGGGCACCGATCCAGGCGCCCTCTCCCGCAAGATCGGCCCCTTCTACCGTCCCGAGGACGTTCACGCGGGGAACCTGGTCGGGCTCCTCGGCGCTCTCGACGCCGGGATCACCACGGTTCTCGATTGGTCGCACATCCAGGTCACCCCCGAGCACACCGACGCCGCCATCGCCGCACATCGCGAAGCCGGGATCAGGGCCGTCTTCGCCTACGGCGATCCCTGGTGGGATGAGCCCGACCCGAACCGGGCGGGTGCGATTCGGCGCCTGGCCGGCCGGCTCGCCGACGGCGGGCCGCTGCTCACTCTGGCCCTGGCCCCGCCTGGCCCGGAGTTCGCCTCGCTCGAGTCGACCCGGGAGGATTGGGAGCTGGCCCGGGAATTGGGCGTTCGCATCTCGGTGCACGTCGGGGTGGGGGAGCAGAGGCAGCGGGGGAAGCTGGCCGAGATGGCCCAGGCCGGTCTGCTCGGCCCCGACACCACCTATGTCAACTGCGCCACGCTGACCGACGAGGAGATCGAGATGATCGCCGACAGCGGAGGCTCGTTCTCGTTGTCGGCGGCGGCGGGGATGATGATGGGCTACGGGATGCCGCCGATCCAGCAGCTGATCGACCGGCAGATCGGCCCCAGCCTGAGCGTCGATGCCGAGAGCAACGTCCCCAGCGACATGTTCACCCAGATGCGAGCGGTGATCTCGATCCAGCACGCCAGTCTCTTCGACCTAAAGCTCGCCGGCAAGGGTGGTGTCCCCAATCTGCTCACCACGCGCCGGGTGCTCGAGTACGCCACCATCGAAGGCGCCCGGGCCAACGGTCTGGGCGAGGTGACCGGGTCGCTCACGCCGGGCAAGCAGGCAGACGTGATCGTGCTCCGCTCCGACACTCCCAACATCTTCCCGATCAACGACCCGATCGGGGCGGTGGTGTGGGGCATGGACACCTCGAACGTCGACTCGGTGTTCGTCGCCGGGAAGGCTCTGAAGCGTGGTGGCGAATTGGTCGGCGTCGACATGGCCCGGGTCAGCGACCTCGCCTATGCCGCCCGCGACCACGTTGCTCGCTTCGCCGGCCTCGAGCCACCGGCCCTGGAGGCGGTCGGGTGACCGAGCCCCGAGCTTCCCGGGCGCCTTCCGCATTCGTCACCTCGTTCGTGGTCGGGTCCCGGTACATGCCGGTGTACCTGGCGCTGGTCCTCCTCCTCGTGGTGGCCACCATCTGGGCGCCGGCCACCTTCAGCAGTGCCGGGCTCAACCAGATCGCCCCTCTCGGCACTTTCCTCGCCATCGCCGCCCTGGGTCAGATGCTGGTGATCATGACCGGGGGCATCGACCTCAGCGTGCCCGGGACCTTCCTGCTCGGGGGCCTTCTCATGGTCGGGGTCGGCCAGCAGTCCGACGACCGGATCTGGATCGCCTATCTGACTGCGGTCGGAGCAGCGGCGCTGATCGGCCTGCTCAACGGGATCCTGATCGGGGGGCTCAAGCTGAACGCGCTGATAGTGACCCTCGCGGTGGGCCAGATCGTGTCCGGTGTGGCCAATCGCTACTACACCACGGTGGCCATCCAGAAGCCGGTCCCTCCCCGCCTCTCGGATTGGGCCAACGGGTCATTCCTGGGAGTGACCCCGATCTTCTGGATCGGCGTCGCCCTGGCCCTGGTGCTCATGATCGTGTTCAGGTTCACCGGCCTGGGCCGGAGGTTCCAGGTGATCGGCGCCAACCCGGTGGCCTCGACCGTGCTCGGGCTGCGGGTGAATCTGATCCAGATGCTGGCCTACGTGGTGGCGGCCGTCATCTACGCCACCGCCGGGGCGCTCCTCGCCGCCTACCTTCGTTCTCCCGGGGTCACGGTCGGGGCCCCCTACCTGCTCGGGCCTATCGCGGCGGTGGTCATCGGCGGCGCGTCGCTGACCGGTGGCCTGGCCAGCCCGATCTCGACCTGGTCCGCGGCCTTCTTCCTGGCCGGGCTCAACCAGATGATGAGGGTGCTGGGCCTGGCCACCGCCTTGCAGTTCGTGGTGTTCGGTCTGGTGATCGTGGGCGGGATGCTGGTCTCGGGCGACCGGATCATCAAGGCCGTCGAGAGAGTCCTGCGCGACCGGTCTCGACCGGGAAGGCGCCGGGATGGGAATCTCGCCGTCGAAGGCGGCGAGCCATGAGAGAAGGAGAAGACGATCCAACCTCGAAATCGGGAGAGAAGCCAAGCAACAGAGAATGGAGGAGGATGATGAGACCCAGGGTTATTGCCCTGATCGCCGTGTTGGCGCTCGTCGTGGCCGCCTGTACGGGCGACGTGGCCGGGACCACCACCACGGCGGCGCCAGATGACGAGCCCACCACGACCGAGGGCGCCGAGCCCACCACCACGGCCGCCGGCGCGACCACGACCACCGGTGGCGACGCCGAAGGCCCGCTGGCCGAGTTCGGCGAGACGACGGACGCCGACCCGGCGTTGGTGGAGAAGGCTCTCGGCCCGGTGGGTGAGGTGCCGGACATCGTCCTGGCGTCCATCGCCCGGGCGAGCCAGGACCTCGACCAGGCGACCATCGACAAGGCGATCGAGTGCTACACCAACGCCGTGGAGTGCGACACCGGCACCGGTGGCGACGTGATCATGGGTTACGCCGACGGTGGCGGGCTCAACGTGTGGCGTCAGGTGACCCGGATGGAGGCCATCCTCCAAGCCCTCACCTACCCCGAGATCGGCACCATCGTGATGCGCGACGCCCAGTGGTCGACCGACCCGGCAGTGCCGATCGGCGACATCAACTACATGGTGGAGCGTGGTGTCACCTTCATCATCGGTTACCCCGACTGGGGAGTGGCGCTCGGCGATGCGATCAAGGCCGCCGAGGCCGCGGGCATCCCCTACGTCCCCTACTCGGCCGGCTGGGTCGGCCTTCCCGGCCAGGACGGGGCGCTCGTTCCGGGCGAGGACTACCTGACCATCGTCGGGGAAGACCTGTGCGCCCTGGGTGAGAGCTTCGCCCAGGTCATCAACGAGGGAGTGGTCGAGGGCACCATCGGGGTCCTGGGCGGGACGCCGGGCAACGCCCTGTCGCTGGGCTGGCAGCAATGTCACATCCCGGCGCTGGCCGAAGGCATCGAGGTGATCAACCCACCGGCGGATCCGAACTCGACCACCGGCGACACCTACTGGGCCAACGACATCGCCCGCGACGTCGTCAGCGGTTGGCTGTCGACCAATCCGGACATCAAGGGGTTCAGCTACGAGTACGCCGACGGGCTCTACACCGCCTTGGACGGGGTGGAGATCGACGAGATGACCATCGCCATCCGCACCGACGAGCAGACCCTGTTCTGCGACTGGGCGGAGCGCGGCAACCCGAACTACAACATCTGGTACTCGGCGGGAGGCAACTTCCAGTCGAGGACGGCAGTGACCGCGCAGATGCTGAATCTGGCCGGCTACGACGTTCCGGAGAACATCGTGGTCCCGCATGTGATGCGGCAGGTCACCGAGGCCGACTGCAACCCGGATCGGGTCACCCCGACCGTGTCCAACACCTCGCTGGTGCCGGACGAGGTCCTGGCCCTGATGTACCCGGGAGGATGAGCAACGGCGGTCCCGGAGGAGGGTCGACCACCCCGGAGATCGTCCTCGAACTGGTGGGCGTGTCCCGCCAGTTCGGGGCGGTCCGGGCGCTGACCGACGTCAGCTTCGACTGCCGCGCCGGCGAGGTCCATGCCCTCGTCGGCGAGAACGGCTCGGGTAAGTCGACTCTCCTCGGGATTGCCAGCGGGTTCGTGGAGCCGGACCGGGGCACGGTGCGCATTGCAGGAAAGACCCTGCGCACCGACTCCCCGGCTCTCGCCCGCAAGCTGGGTTTGGCCATGGCCTACCAGGACACCTCTCTGATCCTGGCCCAGCCGGTGAAGAACAATCTGTACATGGCGCTGCCCCCCGAAGATCGGCCTCCGTTCTGGCGGAGAAAGAAGTGGGCGCGCCGGATCCTGGGCGAGTTCGACCTCGACATGGAGCTCTTTCCCGATTCGCCGGCCGGTTTCCTCACACTGGCCGAACGTCAGTTGTTCGAGGTGGCCAAGGCCCTGGTCTCCGATCCCAAGGTGCTCCTGCTCGACGAGCCGACCACGGCACTGGGGCCAGACGAAGTGGAGTCGCTGCACCGGACCGTTGCCGCATGCAGGAGCCGTGGCGTCGGTGTGGTCTACGTCAGCCATCGGCTTCCCGAAGTGCTCGAGATCGCCGACCGGATCACCGTGCTCCGCGACGGCAAGACCCGCGGCACCTTCGACGCCCGGGCCACAACCGAGCACGACCTGGTCGAGCTGATCGTGGGACGCCCCTTCGAGAGCGCGTTCCCGGTGCCGGCGGAGACGTCGGGGGAACGGCGCGAGGTGCTCGTCGTCGATGGCTTCCAGGGGCAATCGTTCGGCCCGGTCAGCTTCACCCTGGAAGTGGGCGAAGTTGTCGGAATCGCCGGCGCCGAGGGGAACGGCCAGCCTCAACTGTTCGACACGCTCTCCGGGCGGACCCCGCCCCGGGCGGGGCGGGTGGTGTGTGACGGCAAGGAGCTGACCTTGATCTCGACCCACGAGGCGGTCCGGGCCGGGATCATGCTGTTGCCCGGCGATCGCAAGCGGGAGGCCCTTGCCACGGTGCTCGGGGTCCGGGCCAACTCCACCATCCAGTCCCTCCGTCGTTTCAGCGTGTTCGGCTTCCTGCGCCGGCGAGCCGAGCGCAGGGCGGTGAGGGACCTCGTCTCCCGGCTCGAGATACGGACCCCGTCCTTGGAGCAGCCGGTCGAGTTCCTCTCCGGGGGCAATCAGCAGAAGGTCTCGGTGGCGCGCACCTTTCTCCGCGAGCCTTCGGTGATCCTCGCCTACGAGCCGACCCAGGGGGTCGACGTGGGGTCGAGGTTCGACATCTACCGGGCCCTGCGGGCGCGCACCGACGCCGGGGCCGCCCTCCTGGTCAAGTCGAGCGACCCGATCGAGCTCTCCGGGCTGTGCGACCGGGTGTTGGTTATGTCCCGGGGGACCATCGTCGAGGAGATACCCGGCGACGAGCTGGACGAGCTCCGCATCGTCGAGGCCATCGTCCGCGGTCCCGGGGTGTCCCGATCCGGGCGCTCCCCCTTCGGGGTGGCCATGCCCAAGGCTCCGACCCAGGAACCCGCCTGATGAGCCGGCTCCTGGAGCGCACCCGGCAGGAGGTCCGCAAGGTCCTGCGCAACGCCCGGGACAAGAACAAGTGGCGCAAGGTGATCCGGGTCAGGCTGTGGATGCCGGTGGCCCTGCAGGTCCTGTTGATCCTCGGGGTGGTCTGGTTCACCGACTCCCGATTCGAGGGGTTCATCAACCGGACCAACACCGTCAACATCCTGCTCATCGCCATCCCGCTCGCGATAGCGACCATGGGGCAGATCCACGCCCTCCTCGTCGGTTACCTCGACCTCTCCATCGGGGCGATGATCGGCCTTGCCGTCGTCATCGCCTCGTTCATGCTCCGCCCCGAGTCCTCCCCGGGCGCCCTCCTCGCCGGGGTCGGGACCATCTTCCTCTGCGCGATGGCGGTCGGGCTGGTCAACGCCGGGCTGGTCCGGGGAGTGAAGATCCCTTCGATCATCGCCACCCTCGCCACCCTCAGCATCCTCGACGGGATCTCGCTGACCCTGCGCCCGACACCGGGCGGGACCATCGACCCGGAGTTCCTCTCCCTGCTCAGGGGAGGGATCGGGCCTGTCCCGCTCGCCTTCATCATGGTCGTGGTGGGGGCGGGTCTGCTCGACCTTTGGCTCCACGCCAGCGGCTCCGGGCTCAAGGTCAGCGCGGTCGGCTTCGACGAGCGCTCGGCGAAGCGGAGCGGGGTCAGGACCAATTGGGTCAGGGTGCGAGCCCTGATCCTCTCCGCCCTGTTCGCCGGGGTGGCCGCCCTGTTCGTGATGACCAGGTCCGGAGTGGGCAATGCCCAGATCGGGACGAGCTACACCCTGAACAGCATCACCGCCGCCGTGCTGGGCGGCGCCGCCCTCTCCGGGGGGCGGGCCACCTTCGTCGGCGGGATGGTCTCGTCGGTCCTTCTCGCCGTGATCATCACCGTGCTCCCATTCCACGGTCTCCCCCCCGACGTGGGGCCGATGGTCATCGGAGTCCTGGTCCTGATCGGGATCATCCTGTTCCAGGTGGGGGACATCAAGGAGCTGGTCAAGCGCAACTTCCGCCGGGCGCGCCGCATCGTCCTCGGCAGCCGGCCCCCCAAGGCAGCCGAGCTCCCTGCGCTCTACCCGGCGGGGACCGACTTCGGGGTCGTGCCCACCGGGCGGAAGCTGATCAAGGGCGGGATCGTGCTCAGCCTCGACCCGGCGCTCGGGGACTTCGCCAACGGGGACGTCCTCATCGACGGGGACAAGATCGCCGCGGTGGGACCGAATCTGGCGGTCAACGGCGCCGAGGTGATCGACGCCTCGGGGATGATCGTCATGCCCGGCTTCGTCGACAGCCATCGTCACATCTGGGAGGGGATCCTGCGCAACATCGGGACCGACGTGCCCCTGGAGGGAAGGGTCAGCTACATCTCCTTCGTCCTCCGCACCCTCGCCCCCGCCTTCCGGCCCGAGGATGCCTATGCCGGCAACCTGGTTTCCGCGGTCGGCGCCATCGACGCCGGGATCACCACCCTTCTCGACTGGTCCCACATCCAGGCCTCGCCGGCCCACACCGACGCGGTGGTCCAGGCGCTGCGGGACTCGGGTCTGCGGGGAGTGTTCGCCTACGGATTCCCCTGGTGGGGCAAGTGGGAGGAGCGTCAGCCCAGCTGGTTCGTACGGGCCGCCACCGAGCACTTCTCCTCGAAGGACCAGATGTTGACCTTGGCCCTGGCCGCCCCCGGCCCCGAGTTCACCGACTTCGAGGTGGCCCGGGACCATTGGAAGCTGGCCCGGGAGACCGGGGCCCGGATCACCGCCCATGTCGGCGTGGGCACCTACGGCCAGGATGCGAAGGTGCAGGAGATGGGAGAGGCCGGGCTCCTCGGCGCGGACACCACCTACATCCACTGCACCACGCTCAACGACACCGAGATCCAGATGATCGTCGACACCGGCGGCACCGTGTCGTTGGCCTCACCGGTGGAGATGATGATGGGCCACGGGATGCCCCCGATCCAGAAGTTCCTCGATCGTGGCCTCAACCCGTCGCTCAGCATCGACGTCGAGACCAACGTCCCCAACGACATGTTCACCCAGATGCGCTCGGTGATCTCCCTCCAGCACGCCCTGGCCGAGCAGGCGGGCCGGCCCGCCATCACCATGCGCGACGTGCTCTGGTACGCCACGATGGAAGGGGCGCGGGCCAACGGGCTGGAGGACAAGGTGGGGAGCCTCACCGTGGGGAAGGCGGCCGATCTGATCATGCTCCGCACCGACAAGATCAATGTCACCCCGATCAACGACCCGGTGGCGGCCGTGGTGGCGGGGATGGACACCTCCAACGTCGACTCCGTGTTCATCGCCGGCCGGGCGATGAAACGCGGCGGCAAACTCCTCCACGTCGACTGGCCCGCCCTGCGCCGCATGGTCACCGAATCCCGCGACTACGTAGTGGAGAAGTCCGGGTTCAAGCTCCCCAAGATCTGAACCGCGTTCCTAATGCAGGACGTCACGAATACGTGACGCGGTGCATAACCTATGCTCGCTCTCCGTAAGTTTTGACTTACGGTAAGCCATAGCTTACGATACGGGTCATGGTCGATTCCCAGCTCGATGCGCTGGCGGTGGAGACGAGGCGGATCATCTACACGATGCTGCTCGAGGAACCGCGCTCGGTCTCCGACATCGCAGCCCTGCTCCCGGTGAGCCGCCCCGCCGTCTCCCAGCACCTCAAGGTGCTGCTCGACGCCGACCTGGCCCGGGTGACCTCGATCGGAAACCGCCGGGTGTACTCGGCGGACCCGACCGGGATGGCCGCGCTGAGGGAATGGGTGGATCAGATGTGGAACATGGCGATGGGGAGCTTTGCCGCCTTCGCCCGGAGCGAGATGGAGAAGGAAATGAGCAAGACAGGCGCAGATCGGATCGAGCCGGTGGTGAAGGTCGTGACCGTCCCCGGTGAGCCGGGGATGGTCTTCGAGCTGTTCACCACCAGGATGGGGGAGTGGTGGCCGTTCGACACCCATTCGGTCGGGGGAGACGACACCGTCGATGCCCGGGTCGATCCCGAGGTGGGGGGACGGGTGTACGAGACCACGAGGCAAGGCGTGGAGCACGAATGGGGTCGGGTGACCGATTGGGAGCCGACCAAGCGGGTCGGGTTCGACTGGTACCCGGGCCTGCCTGTCTCCTCGGCGACCCACGTGGAGATCACCTTCCGGCACACCGCAGAGGGAACCGAGGTGACATTGGTCCACGACGGATGGGAGTCGCGAGGCGCCGATGGAGACCGGATGCGGGAGAACTACGACACCGGCTGGGACCATGTCCTGGCCCAGGTCCCCGGGGCGGTCCGGGCGGTGCCGATCCCTTAACCGGGTCGTGACTCGTCGTTGACCCGGCCGTAACAAGGCGCCCATAGCGTTCCGATCGCTCGCCGGGTGGATGTCCCGCTCCCGATGGACATCGACCCGAGTGAGCGGTGTGGTTGCCCGGACGATGGGACGACGAACGGGGCAAGGAGCAAGCCGACAAGACTCTCCTCCTCGAGTGTCGGGACATGTGCTTGGCCCGTCCCCGGTCGTCGAGTGTGATGGTGAAGCCACACCCGGTCCGGGGCGTCACATCGGTGACGCCCCGGGCCGGAAACTCGGCGATCGCTCAATGGAAGTCCGGTGCTGCGTACCCCTTTCCGGTCTCCGGTCGATTACCTCTGTGAGTCGGGGAGACCTCGAAGGGATTCACATGCAAAGACTGAAACGCAGCGGTGTCACGATTCTGGCCTTGATTGGCCTGCTCTCCGGCTCTGCCGTCGCCTGGGCCGCCGAGGAGGAAACGGCCGAGGTGGAGATCGAAGCGGACGAGAGCGCCGACACCCTGTTCAACTTCGGCTACGACCTGGTCAATCGGGTATTCGTCTGGGGTCTATCCCGGCTCGATGGGGTCTACGACTGCACCCTGGAGAACGGCACGCTCACCGCAACCTATGGGAGCACCGATGACGAAGGTGTGGTGCCGGTGGACAACCTCGAGGACGGGGCAGGAGCGGTGCTGTTCCCCAACCGGCCCGCCGACGAGGTGGCCGACGATCAGGTTCCTGCCGAAACACCGATCGCCTACATGGGCGCCGACGGTGAGTGCGGGCTCAGCGGTGGCAATGTCCCCGGTCCCAACGGCCAGGTCAACCATGGCATGTTCATGAAGCTTTTCACCAGTCTCTTTGAGGGCACCCGCCGCGGCTGTGTGGTCCGACATCTGGCCCAATCCGGGCTCGGCCGGGGCGATCAGCTGGTCAA
>DASUSU010000230.1:0-11674 GCA_036374915.1 Acidimicrobiia bacterium
TCCGATGCGTCGGTCGGGAGGTAGCGGGAGCGACGGTGCACGTTCCAGTCGAGTGCTCCCCGCTTCCAGACATAGGCCAGGGTCTCGGCCACGAAGAAGGTGAAGATGAGGATCGCCGCCAACCCGTACCAGCCGAGACGGTCGAAGATCGAGGCCCAGGCGAAGAGGAAGATGATCTCGACGTCGAAGATGACGAACAGCATCGCCACCAGGTAGAACTTGACGGGGAAGCGCTGCACCGGCTCCATCTCGGGGACGATGCCGCTCTCGTAGGGGTCGAGCTTGGCTTCGGTGGGCCGGTCGGGGCGGACCAGGCCGGAGGCGATGAGTGAGACCGCCACGAAGCCCGCGGCCAACACGAGCATGATGCCGATCGGCAGATAGTCGGCCAGAGTCACCGTCTTGAGCTTAGAACGGGGCCGCGGGTGCGGTAAATCAGGGTGATGGAACGTGGCTCCAGGGCCGAGCGTCTACTGGGCAGGATGATCGAGGACCAGATCACCCCGGCTGAGACCTACATCGTCGATTCGTTCGAGGTGTTCTACCGGGATCGGTGGCAGCGCATCTATCGGGCGGTGGCGGTGTCGGTCCGGGACAGCGACCTTGCCAAGGAAGCCGTCGACGAAGCGATGGCCCGGGCCTTCGAGCGCTGGCAGTCGGTGACCAAGATGTCCAACCCGGAAGGTTGGGTGTACCGGGTGGCGATCAACTGGGCCACCTCCAGGCTACGTCGCCGAGCGATGCGGGTCCGGGAGTCGGAGGCAGCGGCCGTGACCTACCAGCCGGAGCCCGAGCCCGACCTGGTCGCCGCGGTCCGCTCCCTCCCCCGCCGGCAGAGAGACGTGGTCATCGCCCGCTGTCTCCTCGACATGTCGGAAGTCGACACCGCCGAGGCCCTCGGCATTCCGGTCGGGACGGTGAAGAGCCGGCTCAGCCGGGGCCTGGCACGACTGAAGGAGCAGTTGGCGTGACTATGGATCAGAGGATAAGAGCCGATCTCGAGACGGCCGCCGCCGCGGTACCCCATGCCGTTCCGATGCCGGTCGAGCAGATCCGGGAACGGGGTCGCCGCCGGCGACGGGCGCGCCGGGTCGCCTGGGGTCTCGCAGGAGTCGGGCTGTTCTCGGGACTGGCGCTCATGGTGAGTTTCGTCGACCCGGGCCGGATCGATCCGGCCGACACATTCTCGATCGACACCGTCGAGATCGCCGACCTGGCGGTGCCGGTTTTGGACGACGAGCCGGTCTCGACCGACCCGGACGTCTGGATCGGTCTTCCCGGGCCGGAGCCCCTCTTCGACACCTCGACACTGGGCGAGGACCTGTCGTTCACCCCGGGGGAGCCCGCGGCCGGTGATCTCGAAGAGCGCAACTTGCGCAACGATGGATGGCCGACCTCGACACGAGCCGTGTACTTGGGTGAGCTGAACGGCGAACCGTTCTACGTCTACTCCTCCCCCGCCCCATCGATATGGGATCGGATCTTCGAGGTCATCGGCGGCAACTTCTCGGGTGACACCCTCGGGACGTCGCTCAATTGCTGCAGTGGAGGTGAAATGGACCATGAGGGCGGGCTGCCCGGATTCGGATACTCGTCGACCTCGGGGGAGATCGATGTGATCCACGCCGAGTGGCTCGGTCTCTCACCTGCGGTTTCGGTGGTGGCATACCAGTTCGACGGAGTCCCTTATGGGTGGCAGACCCCGGTCGGTGGGGTCTCCTCGATCAGGCCGGACGTGGTGCCGGACGAGATCGCGTTCGTCGCCTTCGACTCTGCGGGGAGAGAAGTCGATCGATTCGAGCCCGGGCCGATGGGCCGCGCACCGTTGGGCTCTGAGGGCATCCTGCCCGAAGACATCTCCGGGGCCGACTGGGCTCCGCTCACCTCGGAAGGCATCGAGATCGGGGCGGATGACATAGGCGACGAAGAGCTCCGCGACACGGTCGAATCACTTCCCACCGATCGACTGTTCCTGGTCACCCTCGAAGATGGCGACCTGATCGTCCGGGTGCGCGACGGCGTCGCTCACGTTTTTGCGCGCTCGTGTGTCTTCGTGGACAGCGTCGATCTCCCACCAGGATGGCCGACCACCTGTCTGGAGTGAATGTCTCGTCGCGTCCGGTTGAAAAGGAACTGAGCCGGCCCCCTGGAATCTGTCTCGGGCAGACTGTAGGGTCGAACATATGTTCAAGGGATGGGTCTGAGGTCGCGCTTCCCGTAGTCTCCTCCGGCATGACGACCCCCCGCTTCACTTGAGCCTCGGCTTCGGACTGCTCAGCGCCCAGCTCCGCCCCGGGGAGACCGACTGGTCCCGCGCCTATGACGAGACCATCCGGCTCGCCGTGGAGGCGGAACGACTCGGGCTCTCCTCGGTGTGGACCACCGAGCACCACTTCGTCGACGACGGCTACATGCCCTCGCTCGCTGTGGTCAGCGCCGCCATCGCCGCCGCCACCTCGACCATCGAGATCGGCACCGGGGTGATCCTCGCCCCGCTCCACCACCCGATCCGGCTCGCCGAAGACGCCGCGACCGTCAGTCTCCTCAGCGGGGGGCGGTTCACCCTTGGCCTCGGTTTGGGGTGGGTCCCGATCGAGTTCGAGGGCCTGGGGGCAGACATGGGCCAACGGGGCCAGGCCATGGAGGAGATCCTGGGCCTCCTGCGTCAGTCGTGGAGCGGAGAGCCGTTCCGCCATCGGGGGAAGGTGTACGACCTGCCCGAGCTGGCGGTGCGCCCCACGCCCGCGGCGCCGATCCCGATCCTGATCGGTGGTGGCGCAGAGCCGGCGATTCGACGCGCCGCCCGTCTCGCCGATGGGATCTTCTCCAACGTCGCACCCGACAAGTTCCTCCTTCAACTGCAATGGCTCACCGACGAGTGCGAGCGGATCGGTCGGGATCCTGGCGAGCTGCGGGTCATCCACTACTCGGTGATCATCCCCGGCGACAACGCCCACGTCGCCTGGATGCGTTACGCCGACCACGTGTGGCACATGACCTGGAAGTACGACGACATGGAGGCATCGGCGACTAGGAGCGGTCCCCCGCCGTCTGCCCCCGATCTCACCGAGGAGCGACGGAAGGGCATACACCGCAGGTTCACCGTCGCCGGGTCGAGCGACGAGATCGTGTCCACCCTTCTCGGAGTGAGAGAGCAGGCAGGCATCCCGGTGGAGTTCGTCGCCCGCAGCCACTTCGCCACCCTGGAGTACGAGGCACAGGTCGAGCTGATGGAGCAACTGGCCGAGGAGGTCGCCCCGCACCTGTAGGGGCACTCAGGCGTAGAGGGCGCCGGCCAGGTACTTGAGACCGGAGTCGGGCTGGATCGTGACCACCCGATGGCCGGGCCCCAGCTCCGATGCGAGACGGATGGCGGTGCGGACGTTGGCCCCGCCCGAGGGGCCGGTCCACACCCCCTCGGCCCGGGCCATCGCCCGAGCGGTGGCCATCGCCTCCTCGGTGCTCACCGTCTCCACCCGGTCGAAGCTGCCCTGGGTTATCAGCGGAGGCACGAATCCGACGCCGCCGCCCTCGATGCGATGGGTCCCCGGCGGCCGGCCGGACACCACCGCAGACTCGTCGGGCTCGACGATCACCCGGAGCAGGTCGGGCCACCGCTCCACGATCGCGCTGGTGGAGCCGATGAAGCATCCCCCGACCCCGATGAAGGAGCAGAATGCGTCCACCGAGCCGTCGAGTTGCGCCACCACCTCCTCACCGATCCCGCGGTAGCCGTCGATGGCGTCGCGATTGTTGAACTGGTCGGTGGCATAGCCGCCGGTCTCCTCGACGATCTCGGCGGCGCGCCTCATCATGGCCGGGATCAGCCCGGGATGGATGCCTTCGGGGCTCTCGATGATCTCCAGCTCGGCCCCGAACACCTCCATGGTGCGCAGTTTCTCCGGGGAGAAGGCGTCGGAGGTGACGATGCGGAGCGGGTACCCCTTCAGGGCGCATACGAAGGCGAGCGAGCTCCCGGTCGAGCCCCCGGTGTACTCGACCACGGTCTGTCCCGGGGACAAAACCCCCCTTCGCTCCGCCCCTTCGATCATGGCCAGGGCCATGCGGTCCTTGTACGACCCGGTCGGGTTGGCCGCCTCCAGCTTCACCCAGACTTCCGCCTCATCGCCGCCCACCATGGTGGACAACTGGATCAACGGTGTGTTCCCGATCCCGGCGAGGGCGCCGGGTCGGGCCCTGCCTGGACCATCCGCCATGGGGCGGGAACTTACCCGGCGATCAGCTGGTCGGCGATTTCGGTGAGCTCGCTCCCGGTCAAGTCCGGCATCGAGCGGGGGAGACTCCACAGCGAGCCCGGCCGGCGGACGAAGGCGGCTTCCGCCCCGGCCTGGAGCGCACCGGCGACATCCCAGTCGTGGGCCGAGATCAGCATGGACCGGCCGATCTCGACATCCATCGCCTGGGCGGCATGAAGGTAGGTGGCGGGATCGGGCTTGAAACGGCCGACCTCCTCGACCGAGATCACACGCTGGATGAACGTGTGCAGCCCGGCATTCTCGATCTGGACGTTGGCGGCCTTGGTGCTGCTGTTGGTCAGGACGGCCGTGCGGAACCCCGAGTCGAGCAGACGCTCCAGGGCGGGGATCACGTCGAGATGTGCAGGCAGGATGGCGAGGCGGGTGACCACCTCGGTGGCCGTCGCCTCGTCGAGGTCGACACCACGCCGCTCGGCGATCAGGAGCAATGCCTCGACCCCGATCACACCGAAGGCGCGGTACTCGTCGAGCTGATTGGCGACCAGCGATCCGTGCAACAAACGGGCGAACCACTCTCCCATCGCCTCCGAGCTGCCGAACACGTCCTCGAAGTCGATTTTCAACGGCGACAGGTCGAGCAGCGTCTCGTTCACGTCGAAGACGAGGAGCTCGGGTTTCACGATGTCGGCAGGGTCCTGACGACAGCAGCCAGGGCGCCGTAGATCCGCTCCCCCATGTGCTTGTCGTCCTCGTCGAGCAGGTTGGCCATCACCTTCAGGGTCCATTCCATCAGCGACCGGTTGCGGAGCCCGGTGTGGGCCAGTGTCCGCATCACGGACGGGTGACCGATCAACTTCACGAAGATCCGGGCCGTCTTGTAGTACAGCCCGTACTCGTCCTCCAGATGTTGTGGATATCGGCGCAACAGCCCGAAATCTGCAGTGCCCAATGCCCGTCCGACGTGGTCGGCAGCGATTCGCCCCGTCTCGTAGGCATAGGAGATCCCCTCCCCGTTCCACGGGTTGATCGCCCCGGCGGCGTCACCGATCGTGATCCAGTTGGCGCCGACCAGGGGCCCCTTCGAGAAGGACATGGTCAGCTTCCCGCCGACCGGGTCGGTGAGCTTGGACTCCTCGTTCAGCTCCCAGTAGTCGGGTGCGGTGGCCACGTAGTCGGCCAGCATTCGAGTGGTGTTGACGTGCTTCCACCGCTTGAACGTGGAGAGCAGCCCGACCCCGACATTCACCGTGCCGTCTCCGAGCGGAAAGACCCATCCGTAGCCGGGCATGGTCGCCCCGGAGGAGTCCCTGAGATCGAGCTGGCTCTCCAGGAACGGGTCGGTGGAGCGGGGCGAGGCGTAGTAGCCCCGGGCGGCCATCCCCATCGGGTAGTCCCTGCGCCGCTCGCTTCCCAACTCCCTACCGAAGCGGTTCATCGAGCCGTCGGCAATGACCGTGACATCCGGGGTGACCAGCTCCTCGTTGCCGTCGTGGGCCAGGGTGACCCCGGTGAGCAGCCCGTCCTCGATGGCCGGGGTGGCCAGGGTCTTCTCCAGGATCCTCACCCCCTGCTTCTCGGCCAGGGTGGCCACCCGGGAATCGAGGTCGCTTCGCCTGATCACGCCGCCCCAATTGGGGAAACGCGAGTGCTCCGGCCAGGGCAGCTCCAGCATCAGGTCGTCTCCGGCGTAAGAGCGGAGACCGGTGATCAGGTGAAATTCGGCGAAGTCGAAGTCGAATCCCATCTCTTGGAGCTGGAGGATGGCGCGAGGGGTGAGACCGTCCCCACACGTCTTGTCCCTGGGGTACTCCTTCTTCTCGACCAGGGTGACATCGTGGCCGTCCCGCGCCAGCCAGTAGGCCGCGGCCGAGCCGGCCGGGCCCCCGCCGACGACCAGGACCGAGGGAGATGGCACGAGCGGAGGTTAGATAGCGGGACCTGGTAGCCGAGATTCCAAAGTCGGGTCACGGCTTTATAAGGTGCGCTTGTGAATGAAATCCCAAAGGCCACCGTGGTCCGGCTTCCCCGTTACCTTCGGTTGCTGGAGGATCTCGAGTCGACCCGGGACGTGGTCAGCTCCGAGGAGCTGGCCGGGGCGGCGGGGGCCAATGCGGCCAACGTGCGGCGGGATCTGTCCCATCTCGACTTCCACGGGGTCCGTGGCATCGGGTACTCGGTCGCCGAGCTCACCGCGCGGATACGGCAGGAGCTCGGAATCGCGGAGAGACGTCGGGTGGCCATCGTCGGGACCGGGAACCTGGGACGGGCCCTGGCCAACTACGGAGGGCTGAGCCGGCGCGGTTTCGACGTCGTCGCCCTCTACGACACCGACGTCCGCAAGATCGGGTCAAAGGTGGGCAGCGTCGTCATCAGGCATCTCGACGACATCGATGCCGACTGCGGTGCAGACGCATTCGAGATCGCCATCCTCGCCGTGCCCGCGGTGGCGGCGCAGCAGGTGGCGGAGCGGCTGGTGGAACATGGCATCCGCTCGATCCTCAATTTCGCCCCGGTCCGGGTCAACGTCCCGGACACGGTCTCGGTCCGTCAGGTGGATCTCTCCATGGAGCTACAGGTGCTCAGCTACTACGGAAGCCGCCTCTGAGCGGCGTCGTCGTCGGCTCAGGCCGACGATCTCTCCTGCACCTCCTCGTATTGGTGCAGGGCGACCAGGAAGGCGAGGAACAGCACCAGGGAGACGAGGAGATAGGTGATCGGGATGATCCTGATCTCGAAAGCGTTCAGCCCCTCGATGTCGGCGGGCTTGGGGCCACGGGGGGCGTAGACCACGAACAGCAACGAGGTGATGGTCAGCCAGCCGAACACCGCCGACCCGGTGACCAGGAACCCGAGTCTCTTCCCCAGGTTGGTGAAGTTGAACAGGTAGATCGACCCGTAGAACAGGGCCACCGAGGCCAGGGTGAGGATTATCCCGGTTACGAACAGGTTGGCCGAGAGCAGCGACCTGAAGAACTCACGGAAGAACACCGGCAACCGCCTTCCCGTCGAGGTTTCCGCTTCGCAGGTACCGGGCCAGCAACTCGATGTCCTCGAGGCTGAGACTGGCGCCGAATCCGGGCATCCGCCCCGAGCCGAAACCGTTGAGACCGTAGGGAGTCTCCGACTCGGAGCCGTTGATCAGGAACTGGACCAGCAGGTCCTCCTCCGGGGTGTCGGCGGCCTCGCCGAATTGGACCGTCGGACGGCCATCCCAGAGTGCAGGACCGAACCCACCCGAGCCCGCCTCCAGGGTGAAGGCGGGGCCGGCGCTGTAGCCCGCGGTGTGACATCGTGCGCAGGTCGAGTTGAACAGACCCACGGCACGCTCCGCCTCCTCGGTCGAGGCGCCCATCGCCTCGGCCACGCCTTCGATGTCGATCGTGTAGAGCTGAGCTTCCAGCGCCTGCTCGAGGAATTCCAACCCGGCGCTCTCGTTGGTGTGCAGGGCATCCCGGTTGTTGAAGGTGACCGCGAGCGTGGTCGCCATGGACTCCAGGTTCCCCACGAAGCGGTTGGCGGTGGTGACGTCGGGCTCGCCGCCGACCGAGGCGGGGTTGGTCGGGTCCAGTGTGATCGCGGTCACCTGGGTCGGCGTGGTGGCGCCGATAGCGGCATCGACCTGAGTGCCGATCGTCGTCTCGGCGCCGGTGGACAGCCCGTCGCCGTCGGGATCGGAGCCGGCCGCAATCGCATCAGTCGCCGCCGTCAACAACTCGGACTGGACGTTCTCGAGAGCGGCGATCAGAGCCTCGGCGTCGTTCAGGTCTTCGATCGACTCGGGCACAACGACGTCGGCGGCCGCAGACTGCGCTCGGATCTCCTCCAGCTCGGCAAGGGCACCGGCGCTGAGACCGATCCCTTCTTCGACCGAGCCCTCTTCCAGGGCGGTTTCGATGGCTGCGATGTTGGCGAGGAGGATGGGGTCGGTCTCGGCGGCAGACCGCAACGTGTCGAGGGCGGCCCCGGCCAGCTCGGCGTCGGGGGCCTCCGGGTCGAGGCTGACCGGCTCCATGATCCGGAATCCGTCCACCGCCTGCGCCGAGATCGCGGTCAGCTCGGTCTCCGCCGCATCGGACAGCCCATCGGCGTCGCTGTCCAGACCCTGCTCCGCCTCGTCGAAGACGGCGCGCGCCCGCTCGGCGAGAGGGTCGATCAGGTCGAGGTCGGCCTCGGCGGAATCGATCTGGGCCACCACTTGGCGCTGGGCGAGGATCGCAGCCTCGACCGCGGCATCCCCGGTCGCCAACCGGTCGAGAGCGGCGTCGATGCCCGGCTCGACCTCGGCCAGGTTCTGCTCCTGGGGGATCTGGATCGTCCGCAGGTAATTGACAACGTCGTTCACCTGCTCGGCGTTGAGCGGGCCGCCACCGGGGATGCCCCAGGGCGGCATAGGGGTGTTGCCCCGGCCGTAGGTGACCCAGTAGTTGACCTCGTCCTCGTCGTACCGGTAGAAGACGTCGTTGAGCGAAGGAACGGCCCAGGACACCGTGACCCCGGACCGTTTCTCCACGTAGCTGGTGACGCCCCCGGAACCCTCCGGGCCGTGGCACGAGAAGCAGGCGAACTCGGTGACGATGTGCTCGCCACGGGTGACGGAGGCCTCGGAGAACTCGTCGACGAAGCCCTCCTGCCGGGCCGGCTCACCGAGGAAGTAGAGCGGGAGCGAGACGGCGAGGAACGCGGAGAAGGCTATGGCCGCCTTTTGCCCGCCTTCCAGCCGACGGGTCTCGATCTCCTCGTCGTCGATCCCGGGACGGAGGTTGGGGGCGACCTCCTCGCCGCCACGGCCGCGGATGGCCGAGACGAAGAGGACGCCGAGCCAGGCGATCCCGGCGACGACTGCGATGACCGTAATGATGTTGGCGGTCATGCCCCGGGGCTCGCCGCGACGGCGCTGATGCAGCTCGGGCCCTGCGGGTACTGGATGCTCAGTTCCGGGGCGCGCGGGGTCTCGATGATGCTTCCGGTGCGAATCACGAAGTTGCCCCCCCGATTCTCGACCACGAACCGGTCGAGGTTGCGCGGGGCGGGACCACCGAAGTACTCGCCGATGGCGTTGTAGCGAGATCCGTGACAGGGGCACTCGAAGCCCTGCGACGGGGCACACCAGGGAACACGGCAGCCGAGATGCACACAACGCATGTAGAGGGCCATGAGACCGTCGGTGGCCACGCTGGCGCCCTCGAACTGCTCGGAGAGGTTGTCAGGGGCGGGCACCAGGTAGGCCCGTGCCTCGGGGATGAACACCGGGAGGATGCCACCGGCGGCGGTGAACACCTGGGTGCGAAGATCTGAGACCGGGCCTGCGTCGATATCGGCCCCGAACCCACCGGTCAGCTTGGGCCAGAAGAAGGCGAGGTAGTAGATCCCCTGCGCGGCGAGAAAGGTGCCGAAGGTCGCGGCGATGGCCCGGTTGAAGAACTGGCGCCGGCTGACCCCTCCCTCCTCGGGCGAGACCTCCACGATGCGCTGGGCCTCGAGGATCTCGACCACGGACCCGGGCTCTTCCTCCTCGACCGGCTCTGCTTCCGGCTCCAACTCGACCTCGTCCTCGATCGGGGCCTCCACAGGCGCCGGGATGGTCACCGCCCGGGCCGAACGGTCGGCGGCGAGGGTCTCGCCCGACACGCCCGCCATCGGATCCGGCTTCTCGGCGGTCTGGGAGCGACGGAACGCCACCGCGAACGCTCCTACCGCACCGAGGATCGCGACCGCGGCGACGGCGATCAGGGCGGCGTTGGTCAGGGTCATTCGAAATGCACCCAGTCCTTGAGGTCGTCGAAGTAGACCCCGTCCTTCCACGGGTAGGAGAAGTTGAAGCCGAGTCCCCGGAACAGCACACCGAAGATGGTCAGGGTGGCGGCGCCGGCCAGGAACACCGAGTAGAGGGCGATGGCGAACTTGCGGTCGCTGGGCCGGGTCGAGGGGTTCTTGTCGACGTAGGGCACCATCATGAACCCGATGATCCCGGTGATGGTGGGGACGGTGACCCCAGCGATCTGGGGATCGAAGTAGGAGAGGAGCTCCTGGAGCCCGAGGAAGTACCACGGCGCCTTCGACGGGTTCGGTGTCGCATTGAAGTTGGCCGGGTCGAGCAACGGCGAGTGGATTACGACCGACATGATCACCAACAGCCCGGTGATGGCGAGCAATGCGCCGAACTCCATGAGCATGAGATGGGGCCAGGTGTTGACCTTGTCGGTGGGCTCTGCCTTCACCGTCTGGATCGCCCGGGCCTTGACCACGGTGAGCAGGCGCTGGGTGCGCACACCTTCCGGGGTGCCCTTCGGGGGCACGGTGGGACGAGGGCTGACCACGGATGCCACCTTGCCGTTGCCGGCGCCATTGCCCTCGGGGGCGGGTCGGGTCTCCACTGCGGTGGCCACTGCCGCCGCCGGCGCTGCGGCAGCGGTCTCTTCGGCGGAATCCGGCGGGGTTGTCGCCTGCTCGCTGTCTTCGATGGGCGGGGCTTCCTTGGGCGGCTCGGGTGAGACTTCGGCCTCGGTGACCGCTTCGATCTGCGTAGAGGGCGGGACCCCACCCCCCGCCGGGGTCTCCTCCACCGGCTCGGGCGCGGGCTCGACCGAGTCGATCGCCTCTTCGATCTCCTCGGTGCGCTCCGCCGCCTCCTCCATGTCCTCGGCCAGCTCCTCCTCGGCACTGGCCTCGGCGGCCGGCGTCTCGGCGGGCTCCGGCTCGGCCTGAGGCGGCGGGGCCGGCGGCGCCTCGCCCTTCATCTCGGCGAGGACCTGCTCGACGGGCAGCCCCAGCGCCTTGGCCTTGGCCTCGGCCGACCTCCTCAGCAGGCTCTCTGGTATTTCGGTCACATCGGCTCCTTAGAGAGGCCCGGAGATACCGCCGTCCTTGCGCACCCTCCAGAAGTGGACGGCAAGGAAGATCACCAGGATGAACGGCAATGCGAGGACATGGAGGACATAGAAGCGGAGCAGTGTGGCGGCCGAGACCTCCACCCCGGCGAGCAGGGCGAACTTGACCTGGTTCCCGATCACCGGGACGAACCCGGCCATGTTGGTCCCGACCGTCACCGCCCAGAGCGCCAGCTGGTCCCAGGGGAGCAGGTACCCGGAGAAGGAGAGAAGCAGGGTGAGGAAGAGGAGGATGACACCGACCACCCAGTTGAACTCGCGCGGGGGCTTGTAGGCACCGTGGTAGAAGACCCGGCTCATATGGAGGAAGACGGAGAGCACCATGAGGTGGGCTCCCCATCGATGCATGTTCCTGACCAGCGAGCCGAAGGCCACGTTGGTGGAGAGCGCCTCGATGTCGGAATAGGCCAATTCGGCCGTGGGTGTGTAATAGAACATGAGGAAGATGCCGGTGATCGTCAGCAGGATGAAGAGGAAGAAGCTCAGGCCGCCGAGGCAGTAGGTGTAGGTGAGCTTGAGCCCGTGCCGCTTCAGCTTCACCGGGTGCAGGTGGTACAGCACGTTGTTCAT
>DASUSU010000231.1:0-6478 GCA_036374915.1 Acidimicrobiia bacterium
GAAGGTGATACCGGCGATGATGCGGTCGGAGCTGAGCCCGGTTCGCGCCATCGCCTCTCGTAGCGCGGAGAAGGCGCGTGACACGGCGGCGGCCTTGGGCATCCCCACCTCCTACGGCAGCTATGAGGAGCTGCTGGCCGATCCATCCATCGAGGCGGTGTACGTCCCCCTCCCCAATCACCTGCACCCCGAGTGGGCCATTGCCGCGGCCGAGGCGGGCAAGCACGTTCTGTGCGAGAAGCCGATGGCCACCACGAGCGCGGACGCGATGCGGATGATCGAGGCGGCGGAGCGGGCCGATGTCAAGTTGATGGAGGCCTTCATGTACCGGCTCCACCCGCTCTGGGTCGAGGTGCGCCGGCTTCTCGACCAAGGAGCCGTCGGAGAGCTGCTCTCGATCCAATCCTCCTTCTGCTACTACAACGACGACCCCGGCGACATCCGTAACCAGGTCGACGCCGGGGGAGGGGCGCTGTTCGACGTCGGGTGCTACCCGGTCAACGTGGCCCGCATGCTGTTCGACTCCGAGCCGACAGACGTCCTCGCCTCCATCCGCCGCGACCCTGTCGGCGGCACCGACGTGCTCACCTCGGTGATCCTCGACTTCGAGGGGCGACATGCCGGCTTCACCTGCTCCACCCGGCTGGAGGACGACCAGCGGGTGCACATCCTGGGGACCAGGGGACGGCTCCTCGTCGAGATCCCGTTCAACATCCCTCCCGACATCCCGACCCGGCTGCTGGTGATCGCCGGCGGAGAGCCACCGGTTGCGCCCGATGTCGTGGTTCATGAGGTGGCGGCGGCCGACCAATACGGGGTCCAGGCCGACGCATTCTCCCGGGCTGTCAGGGAGGGGACGGCGGTGCCCACCCCGCCCCGGGATGCCGTGGCCAACATCGAGGTCATCGAGAGGATCTTCGCCGCCGCTTCCGAGCGCGGCTGAATCGGTCGAGCGGTCCTCGGTTCACGCACCGCTCTCGCCTTCGACCGGCCGGGTTCCCAGTGGGCGTGCGCCCCTGCGGGCGGGATCGGCGATGACCTCGGAGAGAGCCAGCTCGGCTGCTCCCGTCAACAGGGCGTCGGAGCCGAGAGCGCTCCTGGTGATCTCGACGATGTCGCCGGGGGCGTCGAGGGCGCCGAACCTGGCGCCTCGGTGAACCGCTTCCTCCAGAAACGGGTACAGCGGGTGGTAGAACCCACCGAGTACCACCAACTCGGGGTTGAAGACGTTGATCAGGTTGCCGATGCCGAGACCGAGCCAGCGGCCGATCTCGGCGATCGCTCCGAGCGCGATCTCATCACCGGCATTGGCCCGGTCGAGCACCGTCTCCACCAACCCGGAGCCGGCGATGGTCGACGGGATCCCGGCATGACGGGCCAGGGCCGCCTCCCCCGCCTCTGTCTCCCAGCAGCCGGTGGCGCCGCAGCTGCAGGGGAGCCCTCCGGGATTGATCAGGGTATGCCCCGCCTCACCGGCGTAGCCGGCCGCGCCCAGCATCGGCTTGCCGTCGTGGATGATCCCGGCGCCGATCCCCACCTCGCCGGTGACGTAGACGAGATGGGACACGCCCGCCCCGACCCCACGTCGGAACTCGGCCAAGGCTCCCAGGTCGGCCTCGTTGGCCACGAGCACCGGGTCAGTGAGCCCCAGCTCGGCGGCGAGGATCGCCCCCAGCGGCACGTTTCGCCATCCCAGGTTGGGGGCGAGGTGGACGAACCCGTCGGAGCGCCTGATGACGGCGGCGACCGCAACCCCCACTCCGGCCAGGCTGGCGTCGGCGGGGAGCGCGGCCAGTATCGGGCCTGTCATCCTCGCCAGGTCGTCGATCGTCTCGCGCGGGGCGAACCGGCCCCGTGGCTTCGGCTCCCTGACCTGCTGGTAGACGTGCCCGCCCAGGCCGACAGTCGCCACCCCCAGGTAGTCGACGGATATCTCGATGGCCAGCACCACCGCGCCCTCCGGTCGGGTGTGGACCATCGGGGAGGGGCGTCCCGGTCCGGATGGGGTCACCGCCGGTCCTTCTTCGGCGAGCCCGAGGGAGGAGAGCTCTCCGATCAGATCGGCGATCGTCGATCGGTTGAGCCCGGTGCTGGAGACCAGATCGGAACGGGAGGCAGGACCGCGGAGATGCAGTTGCTCGAGGACGGCGGCCAGGTTGTGCCTGCGCAGCTCCTCCGTGGCGATGCCCCGGTTCCGATCTCGTGTGCCCCGACCCGGGGGCCCAGCTCTGCTCGATGAGGTCCGGTCGATGGATGGGGCCTTTTGTTGGGGGAATCACTATATCCGGATGGCCCAATCCGCTATTGGTGGTCGGAGCTGGGATCGTCCCGTCTGCCGCCGGAAACCGGTCCCCACATTTGTTGCGGTGCCGAACATATGCGCGGTATCCTCCCGGCTCGGACCCGCGGTCGATCTGTCCGGGTTCGATACACTCGATCGGAGTACAGCAGCCCTCGGGCTGCAACTGAGGAGGAAGGAATCAAGATGAAGAAACGCCTGTGGGCGTTCGTGGCGATCCTCGCCCTTGTCGTTGCCGCTTGCGGTGACGACGGAGCAGAGACCACCACGACTGAAGATGGAGGGGCGACGACCACCGAGGCCGGTGGAGCGACCACTACCGAGGCCGGTGGGGCGACGACCACCGCAGCAGGTGGGGACGACGAGATCATCGTCGGTGTCTCCTGGAACAACTACAACGAAGAGCGCTGGGCGCGATGGGACGAGCCTGCGATCCAGGCCGCTCTCGACGCGGCGGGAGCCACGTACATCTCCAGTGACGCCGGCTCGTCTGCGGAGCAGCAGTTGGCCGACGTGGAGAACCTGATCTCCCAGGGCGCCGATGCACTGATCATCCTTGCCCAGGACGGGACGGCGATTCTCCCCGCGGTAGCCAGTGCCTTGGAGCAAGGCATACCGGTCATTGCCTACGACCGCCTGATCGAGGACCCGGGTGCGCTCTACATCACCTTCGACAACATCGGGGTGGGTGCGTTGCAGGCCGAGGTGATCTTCGGACTGGTGCCGGAAGGCAACTACGCCATCATCAAGGGCAACCAGGCCGACGCCAATGCCGACTTCCTGCGTGAAGGCTACGAGCAGGTGATCGGCGAGGCCGCCGCCTCCGGTGCGATCGACATCCGTTGTGAGACCTACACCGACAACTGGGACCCGGCGCTGGCCCAGACCAACATGGAGCAGTGCCTCACCCAGGAGAACAACGAGATCGACGCCGTTCTCTCCGAGAACGACGGCATGGCGGGCGGCGTGGTCGCCGCGCTCGAGGCGCAGGGTCTGGCCGGCGAGGTGCCGGTGTCCGGTCAGGATGGTGACCTTGCTGCCCTGAACCGGGTCGCTCTCGGCACTCAGTCGGTATCCGTGTGGAAGGACGCCCGCGAGCTGGGCACTGCGGCCGGTGAGGCGGCGGTCCAGTTGGCGCAGGGCGCCGCGATCGGCGACGTGACCGGTGTGGTCGAGTTCGATTCGCCCGGTGGGAACACGATGACCTCGATCCTGCTCACCCCGATCGCGATCACTTCGGACAACCTCGACCTGGTGGTCGACGCCGGATGGATCTCGGTCGAGGAAGTGTGTCAGGGAGTGACCGCCGGCAGCGTCGCAGTCTGCCCCTGAGTGAAGAAGAGGCCTGGCCGATCGGAGATCAGGACAGGCTTCGCGTATGACACGTACACGCCGCGTTCCCCAACTGAATGGGAGCGCGGCGTGTTACGTTTGCGGTCGGGAGATCGATGGCGATAACTGAGGAAACCAAGAGCACTGCTGCCCAGCCGGCTGCCCCACCTCGGCGGCGAGGCGTCAGGGGGCTGATCCGGACCCTGGAAGTCGACACCCGTCTCCTGAGCATGGTCGCGGCGCTGCTCGTGATCTGGATCGGATTCCACATCCTCTCCGGAGGCACTTTCCTCACCCCGCGCAACCTGTGGAACCTGTCGGTACAGACCTCGGTGGTGGCGATCATGGCCACCGGGATGGTGTTGATCATCGTCTCCCGAAACATCGATCTCTCCGTCGGCTCGATGCTGGGGGTGGTGGCCATGGTGATGGCTTTGCTCCAGGCGGAGATCCTCCCCGACATCCTGGGATTCGGTCACCCTGCCATCTGGATAATCGCGTTGGTCGCGGGTGTGGTCGTCGGCGCTCTGATCGGCCTGTTCCAGGGGTTCATCGTCGCCTATGTCGGTGTGCCCGCCTTCATCGTCACGCTGGGCGGTCTGCTCGTCTGGCGCGGGTTCGCCTGGGCCTCTGCGAGCGGGCGAACCGTCGCCCCCATGGACAGGACCTTTCAGCTGCTCGGTGGTGGTTCGAGGGGCACCATCGGTGGGACAGCCAGCTGGATCGTGGCCGGTCTCGCCTGCCTGGGAATCGTCTATGTCCTGCTCAACGGGCGTCGCCAGCGACGCAGGTTCGGTTTCAACCTGAGGCCGATCTGGGCTGAGGTCACCATCGGGGCGATAGGCAGCGCCTCTGTCCTGGCCGCGGTGTGGTTCCTCAACCGGTACTACATGCCCGAGAACGTGGCCAGGGCCTATGCCGAGGACAACGGCATCGCCTGGCCCGAAGGCGGGCTCGACATCCCGCTCGGTCTAGCCATCCCGGTGCTCATCGCCATTGGCACAGCGATCGTGATGACGTTCGTAGCCAACCGCCGTCGTTTCGGCCGATACGTATTCGCCATCGGGGGCAACCCCGAGGCAGCAGCCCTGGGCGGGATCAAGACGCTGCGCACGACCATGATGACCTTCATGCTGATGGGTGCTCTGGTCGGAGTGGCATCAGCAGTCCAGGTGGCCAGACTCAACGCGGCGACCAGTGGTTTGGGCACCCTGGCCGAGCTCTACGTCATAGCCGCCGCGGTGATCGGTGGGACGTCGTTTGCCGGTGGCATCGGGACGATCCCCGGCGCGGTGCTCGGGGCCCTGGTCATGCAGTCGCTTCAATCGGGCATGGTCCTGCTCGGGGTGGACGCACCTCTCCAGGACATCGTGGTCGGCATCGTGCTGGTCGCCGCAGTCAGCGTCGACGTCTACTTCCGGCGGAGGGCGGAGCGATGAGAGAGGGAACTCCACTGGTCGAGATGCGGGACATGAACGTCAGCTTCGGCGGGGTCCATGCGGTCCGAGACGTGAGCATCGACCTGTATCCGGGGGAGATCCTGGGGCTGGTCGGAGGCAACGGTGCCGGGAAGTCGACACTGGTCAAGACGCTCTCCGGAGCACAGAAGGCGGACTCCGGGCAGATCTACATCGACGGGAAACCGGTCTCGATCACCTCGCCACGGGACGCCAAGGCACTCGGTGTCGAGACCATCTACCAGACCCTCGCCCTGGCCGAGAACATCGACGCCCCGGCCAACATGTTCCTGGGCAGAGAGCTGACCAGCCGTTGGGGCAATCTCGACGACGGCGCCATGGAGGACGCCGCCCGAAAGGTGATGGGGCGGCTGAACCCCGCATTCGAGAACTTCAAGGTCCCGGTGGAGTCGCTCTCGGGCGGGCAGCGGCAAGCGGTGGCGATTGCCAAGGCGGTGCAGTTCAACGCCCGGATCATGATCATGGACGAGCCGACTGCCGCCCTCGGCCCGGCCGAGACCGAACAGGTGCGTGCCCTGATGCGTCAGCTCAAACAGGAGGGCATCGGGATCATCCTGATCAGCCACGACATCCACGACGTGTTCGACCTGGCGGACCGGATCAGCGTCATGCTCCAGGGACGGCTGGTGGGAACAGTCGACCGGAAGGACGTCACCATGGACGAAGTGCTCGCCATGATCATCATCGGGAAGCTGCCCGAAGAGGTCACCACCACCGAGCTGGAACAGCTCCACGGCTGAGCGTCGAGGAGGGGTCGCATGAGCATTCTCGAAGGAAAGGTGGCGCTGATCACCGGGGCGAGCCGTGGGATCGGCGCCGCGGTGGCTAAGGCGCTCGCCGCCGAAGGAGTCAGGCTGGGTCTTGCTTCGAGAAGCGGAGACGACCTCGGATTGCCCGACGTCGTGGCCCAGCCCGCCGATGTGCGCGACCCGGAGGCCATGGAGCAGATCGTGGCGGCGACCGTGGACCGCTTCGGCGGGCTCGACATCCTGGTGGTCAACGCCGGGGTGGGCGCCTACGGGCCCTTCCTCGATCTCGCCCTCGAGGACCTCGACGAGATGATCGACGTCAACGTCAAGGGCGCCCTCTATTCGATCCGCGCCGCCCTGCCCCATCTCCAGGCCAGCGGTGCGGCCGACATCGTGACCGTCGCCAGCGAAGCCGGTCGGCGAGGCCTGCCCTACGAGGCGGTGTACTGCTCCTCCAAGTTCGCCCAGATCGGGCTGACCCGTGCCCTGGACCACGAGCTCCGGGAGCAAGGGATCCGCTGCACCAACGTTGCCCCCGGCGGTGTCGCCACGGACTTCGCCATGGGCCACGGCCGCACTCCCGACATGCCGGAGCTGAAGGGGATGATGTCGGCCGACGA
>DASUSU010000232.1:0-2793 GCA_036374915.1 Acidimicrobiia bacterium
CCTGGCGGTCCGCTGGCTCGTCGACTACGCCCGCAAGCGTCGCGAGAACTCCATGGCGGAGCGTCTCGCCAACGAGATCCTCGACGCCTCGAACTACACCGGGGCGGCGATAAAATGGAAAGAAGATGTCCACAAGATGGCGGAGTCGAACAAGGCCTTCGCCCACTACCGCTGGTAGCCCCAAGGTCCCATCGGAGCAACTGACAAGTCATCCACCCCGAACGTTCCAGCAGGCGGGCCCGACACCGAAACCGGCCCGAACCGCAGGACGTGGGACGTTCACAACCTCATAGCGAGTCGGAGTAATAGAAAGCAATGAGCAACGGAAACGCTGCCATCTCACATCTGCGCCAAGTGCCAGTGAGCCGTACCCGGAACATCGGGATCATGGCCCACATCGACGCGGGCAAGACCACCCTCACCGAGCGCATCCTCTATTACACCGGCCGCAATTACAAGATCGGCGAGGTCCACGAGGGCGCCGCCACCATGGACTGGATGGAGCAGGAGCAGGAGCGGGGGATCACCATCACCTCCGCCGCCACCACCTGCGTCTGGCACGACCACTGGATCAACATCATCGACACCCCGGGTCACGTCGACTTCACCGTCGAGGTCGAGCGTGCCCTCCGCGTGCTCGACGGGGCCATCGCCGTATTCGACGGGGTCGCCGGGGTCGAGCCCCAGTCGGAGACGGTGTGGCGTCAGGCCGACCGCTACGGAGTGCCCCGGATCTGTTTCATCAACAAGCTGGATCGAACCGGCGCCGACTTCTACTTCGACGTCCAGTCCATCATCGACCGTCTCGGGGCCCGGCCCCTGGTGATGCAGCTCCCCATCGGCACCGAGGCCGATTTCACCGGTGTGGTCGACCTGGTCGAGATGAAGGCCCACATCTGGAAGGGCGACGACGGCAAGATCTGGGACACCACCGACATCCCCTCCGACCTGGCCGGTCGCGCCGCCGAGTATCGGGAGAAGATGCTGGAGGCGGTGGCCGAGACCTCCGAGCAGTTGCTCGACGTGTACCTCGAGACCGGCGACCTGACCCCCAAGGAGATTCAGGAAGGGGTCCGGATCGGCACCATCGCCGGCGATTTCACCCCTGTCTTCTGCGGCTCGGCATTCAAGAACAAGGGCGTGCAACTCCTCCTCGACGCAGTGGTCGCCTATCTGCCCAGCCCCGCCGATCTTCCCGCGATCAAGGGCTTCCGTCCCGGTGACCATGACGTCGTGGTCGAACGGAACCCCGAGGACAGCGAGCCGTTTTCCGCGCTCGCCTTCAAGATCATGTCCGACCCCCACGTGGGCAAGCTGACCTACTTCCGGGTGTACTCGGGGCACGCCGCCAAAGGCGGGACCGTGCTCAACACCACCACGGGCCAAAAGGAGCGTCTCGGCCGGATCCTGCGCATGCACGCCAACGCACGCGAGGACATCGACGACGTGTTCGCCGGTGACATCGTGGCGGGCATCGGGTTCAAGAACACCACCACCGGTGACACGCTCTCCGAGGTGTCCCATCCCATCCAGCTCGAGTCGATGGAGTTCCCCGCTCCCGTCATCTCGGTCGCCATCGAGCCGAAGACCAAGTCCGACGACGAGAAGCTCTCCGAGTCGCTGCATCGTCTCTCCGAAGAGGATCCCACCTTCCTGGTCCGAACCGACGAGGAGACTGGCCAGACCATCATCTCGGGGATGGGCGAGCTACATCTCGAGATCCTCGTCGACCGTCTCCTCCGCGAGTTCAAGGTCGACGCCACCGTGGGCAAGCCCCAGGTGGCGTATCGTGAGACGATCCGGAGGGCGATCGAGAAGGTCGCCTACCGCCACGTCAAGCAGACCGGTGGCAAGGGCCAGTACGCACACGTGGTGATCAATCTCGAGCCCACCGGGCCCGGAGGCGGTTACGAGTTCATCGACCTGATCAAGGGCGGGAAGGTGCCCCGCGAGTACATCCCCTCGGTCGACGACGGCATCGAGGAGGCGCTCGACCAGGGCATCGTCGCCGGCTACCCGCTGGTCGACGTGCGGGCAACGCTCATCGACGGCTCGTTCCACGAGGTCGACTCATCGGAGATGGCGTTCAAGATCGCAGGGTCGATGGCCCTCCAGGAGGCAGCCCGCAAGGCGGGGGTCAAGCTGCTCGAACCGGTGATGGAGGTCGAGGTGACCACCCCCGAGGACTACATGGGCGACGTGATCGGCGACCTCAACAGCCGCCGGGGCAAGGTCGAGGGGATGACCCAGCGTGGCAACAGCCAGGTGATCCGGGCCCAGGTCCCGATGTCGGAGATGTTCGGCTATGCCACCGATCTCCGCTCCAAGACACAGGGTCGGGCCACCTATTCGATGCAGTTTCACTCATATCAGGACGTCCCCGACTCCATTGCCGAGGAGATCGTGGCCAGCCGGCGCGGGCAGTCCTGAAGGTTTAAGAGAACGACGAGCAAGAAGAGATAGAGGAGCCAAGAGGAAATGGCGAAGGCGAAGTTTGAGCGTACGAAGCCGCATGTGAATGTGGGGACGATGGGTCATATTGATCATGGGAAGACGACGTTGACGGCTGCGATTACGCGGGTGTTGGCGGAGCGGGTTGGTGGTTCGAATACGTTGACGTCGTTTGACATGATTGATAAGGCGCCTGAGGAGCGTGAGCGGGGGATCACGATTCAGATTGCTCATGTGGAGTATGAGACTGAGGCTCGTCATTATGCGCATGTGGATATGCCGGGTCATGCTGATTACATCAAGAACATGATTACGGGTGCGGCGCAGGTGGATGGTGCGATT
>DASUSU010000233.1:0-2153 GCA_036374915.1 Acidimicrobiia bacterium
GATGCCCGTGGAGAAGACCGAAGGCGACCCGGTCTATGCCGGCACCGTCGTAGCCGACGGCACCATCGTGGTGGCCACCTCCAAGGTGGGCGCCGACACCACCCTCGCCCGCATCATCCACCGGGTCGAGGAGGCGCAGGAGGCGAAGGCGCCCGCCCAGCGCTTCTTGGAACGTTTCGCCCGCTGGTACACGCCGGCCGTAGTGGCCCTGGCTGCCGGTGCCTTCGCCGTGTCGGGAGACCTGGAACTGGCCCTCACCCTGCTCGTGATCGGTTGTCCCGGCGCGCTGGTGATCTCCATACCCGTCTCGATCGTCGCCGGCATCGGCCGGGCGGCTCGGCGGGGAATCCTGGTGGAAGGGGGCGAGGCGCTCGAGGCAACGGGCCGGGTGACGACGGTGGCGTTCGACAAGACCGGAACCCTGACATCCGGACGTCCCCGACTCACAGACGTGGTGGTACTCGCCTCCGACCAGGACCAAGGGACCGTCCTGAGGATGGCAGCGGCCGTGGAGACCATGTCGGAGCATCCGCTGGCGATCCCGGTCCTGGAGGCGGCTCGGGGGGCGGGAGTTCCCCTCCCGGATACGGTGCGCGGGTTCGTCCAGCACGCCGGGCGTGGGGTGGAGGGCCAGGTCGACGGGAACCATGTGCTGGTGGGCACCTCCCGCCTCATGTGGGAGCTCGGCATCCAGGTCGAACCCGGCACCGAAGCCCATATCGAACGACTGGCCGACCAGGGAAAGACCGCCTTGTTGGTGGCCGTTGAGGGCGGGGTCGCCGGCATCCTCGCCGTGGCCGACACGGTACGTCCCGGAGCCGCCGAGGCGGTAGCCTCCCTGCGCTCCTCCGGAGTGGAGAGGATCGTGATGTTGACGGGAGACTCGCCTCGGGTCGCCCGCCGGGTGGGGGCCGAGGTCGGTGTCGACGAGATCCGGGCCGGCCTGCTCCCCGAAGACAAGCTCGACGCCATCCGGGAACTGCAGGCATCCGGTGAGACCGTGGCGATGGTGGGCGACGGGGTGAACGATGCCCCTGCCATGGCGGCAGCCGACGTTGGGATCGCCATGGGTGCAGCCGGGTCCGACGTGGCGATCGAGACCGCCTCGATGACGCTCATGTCGGACCGACTCGACGCGCTGGTGGACGCCATCACCCTCTCCCGCCGGACGGCCGCCAACCTCCGCCAGAACGTCGCCATCTCGGTCCTGACCGTGGTCGTGCTGCTGGCCGGCGTCCTGGCAGGCCGGGTCCACATGGCGGGCGGCATGCTCGTCCACCAGGCCTCCGTCCTTCTCGTCATCCTGAACGCCATCCGCCTCATGCGATCGCCGCTTCCCGGCGAAGCCGTTCGGGAGCAGGCCGGGTCGACTCCGGCCAACGAGGTGGCCCGGACGGGAGCGGAGATGGCTACTCCTTAAGATGGTGACATCTAGAGGAGTCCGTTTGGCCGAACGACGGCGAGTTCCTATCCGGATCGAGGAAGCCGACGCCCACTACTGCACCCCCGAGGTGAGAAGACGTGTCCTGGGCGCGGTGCCCTTCTTCGCCGGACTCGCACCCGACGAGCTGCAGAAGGTGGACGCTCGGTGCCGGGCAGCGGCCTACCAGCCAGACGAGGCCATCTATCTGGCCGGTTTCGAAGCCGATCGGCTTTTCGTGGTAGCGACCGGAGTGGTTAAGACGACCCGCATGAGCCGCGACGGACGGGAAACGCTGGTGGATGTTTTGGGTCCGGGGGATTTCCTCGGAGCCTTGCCGGCCCTGGGGTCGGAGACATACCCCGATAGCGCCTGGGCCCTCGGCCCCAGTTGTCTCCTCACTTTGGGGGTGCAGGATTTCCGTCGCATCCTCGACGAGTTCCCTTCCGTGGCTCGTGCCGCCCTCGAGGCAGTGTCCCGGCGGCTTGCCGACACCCAGAGGGCTTTGCATCGCTCCGGAGCCACCGTCGAACAGCGGGTGGCATCGGTCCTCCTCGACCTGGCCGGGAAGTTGGGAGAGGAATGGCGAGACGGAATCCTGGTCCACGCTCCGCTCTCCCGTGACGACCTGGCTGCTCTCACCGGTGCCCGACCGGAAACGGTCAGCCGCGTGCTCAGTGATTGGCGGAGAAGGAAGCTGGTGGATACCGGACGCCGCTGGATAGCCCTTCTG